>JANOVW010000482.1:0-2643 GCA_031417575.1 Rhodoferax sp.
GCTCGCCAGGTATTCACCCACGTCACGCTGCCACCGGCGCTGAAGAAAGTGTGGCCTGCGCTGGTGAGCCAGATCATCATCGTAATGCTGGGTTCAGCTGTGTGCGGACAAATTTCGACCGAAGAGCTGAGTTATGCCGCCAACCTGATTCAGAGCCGCAACTTCCGCGCCTTTGAGGCCTACATCATCGCCACGCTGATTTACCTGGCTTTGTCCATTGCGACGCGCAAACTTTTGAATTGGCTTGGCCCGAAGCTGATCTTTGGCCGCTAGAACATGACCCCCACAGTCGCCCACTGCGTGTGGCTCCTTGCCCCCCAAGGGGGCCGCATTTTCCCTAGGGGCGGCCCGTCGGGAAAACTCACTCGCTTCGCTCGCCATGGTTGAATTCACCCTCTGGGACATCCTGCGCAACCTGCTCGAAGCGGCGCGCTGGACGGTGGCGCTTTCTTTGGTGGCATTTGTCGGTGGCGGTGTGGTGGGGCTGGGGCTTCTCATCGTACGGCTGACCGCCTGGCGCGGTACGGCGACCGCGATTGGCGCTTACGTGCAGTTGTTTCAAGGCACCCCCTTGTTGATGCAACTGTTTTTGGCCTACTTTGGCATCGCTTTGCTGGGCTTCAAAACCACCGCCTGGGCCTCGGCGGCGGTCGCACTCACGCTGTACACCAGCGCGTTTTTATGCGAAATCTGGCGCGGTTGTGTGGCCGCCATCCCCAAAGGGCAGTGGGAGGCCGCCAGCAGTTTGGCGCTTAATTTTGGTGAGCAATTGCGTTACATCGTCTTCCCGCAAGCCATCAAGATCGCCATTCCGCCAACCGTTGGCTTCCTCGTTCAGGTGGTCAAGGGCACAGCCCTGGCCTCAGTGATTGGTTTTATCGAACTCACCAAGGCCGGCACCATGATCACCAACGCCACCTTCAAGCCGTTTGTGGTGTTCAGTTGTGTGGCGCTGTTGTACTTTGCCCTGTGTTTTCCGATCAGCTTGTTGGCCAAGCGGCTGGAGCGGCGTTACACCCGCCAGGCCTGATTCAAACCGGCCTTTTTTACGTTTTGGCTCCTGAAAGAAACCCCCATGTCCGCCATCATTGACATCCAGAGCCTGCGCAAATCCTTCGGCAGCAACGAGGTGCTCAAGGGCATTGATTTGCAGGTGCAAGCGGGCGAGGTGATCGCCATCATTGGCAAAAGCGGCTCGGGCAAAAGCACGCTGCTGCGCTGTATCAACGGGCTCGAAGTTTTCCAACAAGGCAGCCTGACCGTGAGCGGCAAACCGCTGCTGCACGGCAACCCCCAGGCGATGCGCGAGCTGCGCCAGTCGGTGGGCATGATTTTTCAGAATTTCAACCTGTTTCCGCACCTGACGGTGGGCAAAAACATCATGTTGGCACCGCGCCTGGTGAAACTGCAAGCCAGCGAAGCGGGCGTGGCCGAGGCGCGCAAATTGCTGACGCGGGTTGGTTTGGCCGAAAAATTCGACGCCTGGCCCGATGAGCTCTCGGGCGGGCAACAACAGCGCGTGGCGATTGCGCGGGCGCTGGCGATGCAACCCGCGGTGTTGTTGTGCGACGAAATTACCTCGGCGCTCGACCCCGAGCTGGTCGGCGAAGTGCTCAAGGTCGTTGAAAGCCTGGCCCAGGAGGGCATGACGCTCCTGATGGTGACCCACGAGATGAGTTTTGCCCGCCGCGTGAGTGACCGCGTGATCTTCATGTACCAAGGCCGGGTGCATGAAATGGGGCCTCCTGCGGCCTTGTTTGGCAATCCGCAAACGCCGGAGCTGCAGCAGTTTCTGTCTACTTTGTCGGATTAATGGGTGAAATCACTGATTTTATTGATTCGTTGAAATTTTCTTAGATAAATTTTGTTTTTTATTCATTTTTCAATTGCATAATTAGCTATTTTTAAAATAGCAGATACCAGTTAATTTTATTATTTAATTTTTTTAAATGCGTTTTTATGTTTTTCCTGAACAAAACCGACGCAGTTTTCCCCTGCCCACAACCTTCTTTACCGCCTGAAAGCAGCACATGAAACCATCACGCTCCCCCCCTGCGTCTCTATCAGCCAGCCTCACCCCAGGCCTGCCTGACGCGCCGGCAACAGGCCCAACCCGGCGGCGCAGTTTGCAGGTATTCAGCGCAATGGCAGCCAGTGTGGCGTGGCCTGCTCGGGCGCAGGCTGCATGGCCTGAAAAACCCATCAAGATCGTCGTCACCTTTGCGGCCGGTGGCGCCAGCGACATCGTCGCCCGGGTCATGGCAGACCAGCTTTCCAAAAAACTCGGGCAAGCGGTGGTGGTTGAAAACCGCCCCGGCGCGGGTGGCAGCGTGGGCGGGCTGGCGGTTACCCAAGCAGCCGCCGATGGCTACACGCTGATGCTGTCCAACTCCACACCCATTTCCATGGGGCCGTTCGCCCTGGAAAAGCAACCCTATGACCCGGTCAGCGGCTTCAGCCACGTGGCCATGATTGGCAGCGCCCCCTGCGTGGTGATGGCCAACCCGCAAGCACCGCTGAAAACCCTGCCCGACCTGGAAGCGGTTGCCCGCAAATCCGGCCCGCAGAACATTTGGATCCGCGGGCCGGCCACGGTCGGCCAAAATTATTGCGAACAGAATAAAAAAAGCATTGGTGTAAAAC
>JANOVW010000483.1:0-3730 GCA_031417575.1 Rhodoferax sp.
CGCCGCAAAAAAGCGCTGGCTCTGCATCGGCAGACGGCGCTGCGCTGGGCCTGTTGCCCTGGCCGAAGGTCGACTTCACCAAGTTCGGCGCGGTGGAGCGCATGGACCTCTCGCGCATCAAGAAGATCAGCGGCGCAAACCTGCACCGCAACTGGGTGATGATTCCGCACGTCACCAACAACGACGAAGCCGACATCACCGAACTCGAAGCTTTCCGCGTCTCGACCAACAAAGAGAATGAAAAATCGGGCATTAAAGTCACCATGTTGGCGTTCGTCATCAAAGCGGTGGTTTCTGCGCTGAAAAAATTCCCTGAATTCAACGCCAGCCTCGATGGTGATGCATTGGTTTACAAGCAGTATTACCACATCGGTTTTGCGGCTGATACACCCAATGGCCTGATGGTACCGGTGCTCAAAGATGCCGACAAAAAAGGCATTTTGCAGATCTCGGCTGAAATGTCAGAGTTGGCCAAAAAAGCCCGTGATGGCAAATTGGGCGGTGGCGACATGCAAGGCGGTTGCTTCTCGATCAGTTCGCTCGGCGGCATCGGTGGCACCCACTTCACACCCATCATCAATGCGCCGGAAGTCGCCATTCTTGGCCTCTCCAAAGGTGCCATGAAACCGGTGTGGGACGGCAATACCTTTGTACCCCGGCTCACCTTGCCGTTGTCCCTGTCGTATGACCACCGGGTCATCGATGGTGCCTCGGCCGCACGCTTCAATGCCTACCTGGGGCAGGTTCTGGCGGATTACCGGAAGATACTGCTTTGACCACGGTTGTTGTTGTCAAAAAGAACGGGCAGGTCGCCATCGCGGCCGACAAGCTGGTCACGTTTGGCGACACCCGTTTGTCAGACCGGTTTGAAAGCAACAGCAAACTCTTCAAGGTAAACACCCCTGCGGGCCCCAGTTATGTGGGCCTCGCTGGTACGGTGGCGCATTTTCCGGCAGTGCGCAAGGCGCTGTTGGCGTTGCCCAAAGAAGAGTTGTTGCTCTCCAGCAAAGACGAGGTGTACGACACCTTTACCAAGCTGCACCCTATGCTCAAAGACAAGTTCTTCCTGCAAACCAAAGAGGAAGACAGCGACCCGTATGAATCCAGCCAGTTCAGCTCGGTGATCGCCAATGCCAGTGGCATTTATGGCCTGTACAGCTACCGCGAAGTGTTTGAGTTCAAACAGTTCTGGGGCATTGGCTCGGGCCGCAGTTTCGCGCTGGGCGCCATGTACGCGGGTTGGGACAAAAACAAAACCGCCCGGGAAATCGCCACCCTGGGCGTGAAGGCGGGCTGCGAATTTGACAAAAACTCAGGCGGCAACATTGAAGTATTCAGCTTCAAGTGCAAAACCTGAACGACTCCTGTTTAGCGCATTCAAAAAACCATTTTCAAAAGAGACAACTATGGCCACGATGGACATCAAGGTTCCCGACATTGGCGATTTTTCTGAGGTAACGGTCATCGAACTGATGGTCAAACCCGGTGACACCATAGCGGTGGACCAAAGCCTGATCACGGTAGAAAGCGACAAAGCGTCGATGGAAATCCCCTCCAGCCACGCGGGCGTGGTGAAGTCGGTCACGGTAAAGGTGGGCGATAAAGTGGCCGAAGGCTCGGTGGTACTGCAGCTGGAGGCCTCAATATCTGGTTCCACTGGAAGTGTTGAGAATAAAGAGCCTCCTGTTGCCACATTAGTTGCACAACCAGCTACAAAAAATGTAACAAAAACGGCTATAAATACAACCAATTTAGGTACTGCAGCCAACTACAGCGGTTCTGTGGATATGGAATGTGACCTGCTGGTACTGGGTGCCGGCCCCGGTGGCTACAGCGCCGCCTTCCGCGCGGCAGACTTGGGCCTCAAAGTGGTTTTGGTCGAACGGTATGCCACCATCGGCGGCGTTTGCCTGAACGTGGGCTGTATCCCGTCCAAAGCACTGCTGCACGTGGCCGCGGTGATGGACGAAGTAAGCCACCTGGGTGCCTTGGGCATTGAGTTTGGCGCACCCACGGTCAACATCGACCTGCTGCGTGGCCACAAAGAAAAAGTCATCGGCAAACTCACCGGCGGCCTGGCGGCCATGGCCAAGATGCGCAAAGTGACCATCGTGCGCGGCGTGGGCCAATTCGTCAGCGGCAACCATGTTGAGGTTGAAGAAACCACTGGCGAAAACGGAACAGACAAGGGCCAGGTAAAAACCGGTGGCAAAAAAGTCATCGGGTTCAAGAAAGCCATCATCGCGGCAGGCAGCCAGGCCGTTCGTCTGCCCTTTATGCCGAATGACCCGCGCGTGGTCGATTCCACCGGTGCGCTGGATTTAAAAGCCGTGCCCAAACGCATGCTGATTCTGGGCGGCGGCATCATCGGGCTGGAGATGGGTACGGTCTACAGCACGCTGGGCGCGCGTCTGGATGTGGTGGAAATGATGGACGGCCTGATGCAAGGCGCTGACCGCGACCTCGTCAAGATCTGGCAAAAGATGAACACCAAACGCTTTGACAACATCATGCTCAAGACCAAGACCGTTTCGGCACGCGCGTTGCCTGAAGGCATTGAGGTGAGCTTTGCCAGCGCAGAGGAGGGCGGCACCGCGCCCGCGCCGCAGGTCTACGACCTGGTGCTGCAAGCCGTGGGTCGCACCCCCAATGGCAAAAAAATAAGCGCCGATAAAGCCGGTGTGGCCGTCACAGACCGCGGCTTCATCAACGTCGACATCCAGATGCGCACCAACGTGCCGCACATCTTCGCCATCGGCGACATCGTCGGACAGCCCATGCTGGCACACAAGGCCGTGCACGAGGCGCATGTGGCAGCGGAAGTGATTGCCGGTGAACTGCAGGGCAACAAAGAGCTGGCTGCAGCCGCGTTCAACGCCAGAGTCATCCCTAGCGTGGCCTACACCGACCCCGAAGTGGCCTGGGTCGACCTCACCGAAGATCAGGCCAAGGCCCAAGGCATCAAGGTCAAGAAAGGCCTGTTCCCGTGGACGGCATCCGGCCGAGCCATTGCCAACGGAAGAGACGAAGGCGTGACCAAGCTGCTGTTTGACGACAGCCCCGAAGCGCATGGCCACGGCAAGATCCTGGGCGGCGGCATGGTCGGCACGCATGCGGGCGATATGATCGGCGAAGTGGCGCTGGCCATCGAGATGGGTGCAGACGCAGTGGACATCGGCAAGACGATCCACCCACATCCAACCTTGGGGGAGTCGATTGGCATGGCGGCGGAGGTGGCGCATGGCAGTTGCACAGATTTGCCGCCGGCGCGCAAGTAAACACCGCAAGCCGCTACAACAATGGTAGCTTGCTGCGTAGGTTTCGTAGAGGCTGTGCGGCTTTTACCTCGCAATTGGCGCTGACGACCGTCACAACCGCCAATGCTCGCCCAGCATAGGCCTGTCACGCACTGGCCACACAGGGCACAGCATTTGCACGACCTCCATCAGGCTTAACCACTCGGTGAATGGGTCTGCCCCGGAAGCGTTGCCCAGCTGTGGCTGAAACGGCACACCTGCTTCGCGCACCAGCACCGCATCTGTAGCGGCACGGTTCAGCGTGGCTGCAGCAGGTGGTTCGGTGCTAACGGAGGAGTTCATCGAGAAGTTCTCCGAGCAGTTCTGGTTTGTCGAACAGGGCAAAGTACTCACGCAACTCATCCATGTTGAGTGAAGCGCGGTGTATTTTCAGGAGTGCGCGAATGTCGTCCAAATCGCGCGTGCGGGTAGCA
>JANOVW010000484.1:0-1705 GCA_031417575.1 Rhodoferax sp.
GCCATGGAAATCGTCCATGAGCAGCGCGACCTGGAGCGCTACATGCGCGAAGCGGTCAAGGTCTCGCACGATTCGCCCGTGCTGCTGGATCGCTTCTTGAACGATGCCATCGAATGTGACGTTGACTGCATCCGCGACAACACCGGCGCTACCTTCATCGGCGGCGTGATGGAACACATTGAGCAAGCGGGTGTACACAGCGGCGATTCAGCCTGCTCTTTGCCACCCTACAGCCTGAGTGCAGCCACGGTTGAAGAGATCAAACGGCAGACCCGTGCCATGGCCGATGGCCTCAGTGTGGTGGGCCTGATGAATGTGCAGTTTGCCATTCAGCACACCGATGGCCAGGATGTCATCTTTGTGCTGGAGGTGAACCCGCGCGCCAGCCGCACCGTGCCCTTTGTCAGCAAAGCCACCGGTGTTCAGTTGGCCAAGGTGGCGGCCCGGTGCATGGCAGGGCAAAGCCTGGCATCGCAGGGCATCATCCACGAAGTAAACCCACCCTATTTCAGCGTGAAAGAGGCGGTGTTTCCGTTTGTCAAATTTCCGGGGGTTGACACCATTCTGGGCCCCGAGATGAAATCTACCGGCGAAGTAATGGGCGTAGGTTACACGTTTGGGCAGGCATTTGTTAAGTCACAAATTGGCGCAGGCACCAAGTTTCCCAATAGCGGGCTGGCCTTTATCTCGGTCAAACAAAGTGACAAGCCCCGCGCCATTGCGGTAGCCCGCGAGCTGGCCGCCATGAGTTTTGATTTGATCGCCACGCGCGGCACCGCCGCAGCCATCAACGCAGCCGGCATTCCGTGCCGCGTGGTCAATAAATTCACCGAAGGCCGCCCCAACATTGTGGACATGATCAAGAACGACGAAATCGCCCTGGTCATCAACACGGTGGAACAGCGCCGCAACGCGATTTCAGATTCACGCCACATCCGTACCTCGGCCCTGCTGGCCAGGGTGACCACCATCACCACCATCACCGGAGCCGAAGCCGCCGCCGAAGGCATGAAGTACATAGACCGTTTGGGTGTGATTTCGGTGCAAGAGATGCATTCGCGCCTGGCGGCTGCCAAACCGGCCTAGCGCGCGTTGTTCGTCAGGTGTTGTTGGCTTTTTTGGCCATCACGGGCGATGCATGCCGTTCAGGTATTGCAGGTTGCCCGTCGGGGGTGGTACGGGCCATGGCAAAGCAGTCGACACCTGCAGGCAGGGCCACGCCCGTTTGCGCAGAGCGCGTCCAAATGTTGCTGGTGACTTCCACGGCATTTGGATCGTCATAACAACCCCGCGAGATTCCCCGAATGTCGGGCCATCGGGCAAAGGTCAGCGAAACCGTGGTGCCGCAATTCGGACAAAAATGGACGAAGACACTCTGGTGGCTGCCGTCAGAGGTGTGTTCATAACAACCGAGCGGCCCGTCGTTGAAATCCACCGCGTCCATGGGGAACATGGATTCAGCATAAAACGATGTTCCCGTCACCCGTTGGCAAAAGGTGCAATGGCAGGCCAGGGTGCGCAGCGGCATTTGTTTCGCGCTAAACCGCACACGGCCACAAAGGCAGCCGCCGGACAGGTCGTTAGTCAGAGGGTTCATGTTGGTTTGGTTGAGGTTCCGCCGGCTGTTATTGCCACTATTTTGCGCCCGCCACTTCGAGCATTTTCACCATTTCCAGGTAACCACGCGAGCGGGCCAGTTGCAGGG
>JANOVW010000485.1:0-2493 GCA_031417575.1 Rhodoferax sp.
GCCACAGCCACATCGACAGGGCCCAACCCGCCGTAGTACCCACCGCCACCAGCAGATCCATGTTGCCGCTGAAGTTCTTCAGCGCGCTCCAAGCGGCCTTGTAAAACCGGGCGCCCAGAATAAATTGAACCGGGGTTGCCAGCAAAAATTGCCATAACGAAGGCAGCATCCAGTGTTTGCCGAACAGGTCTGCCAGCATGGGCAACACCAGCGGCGCCGACAACGCCAGGCCGATGCCAACGGGTGCAAAACCGGCCCACGGCGACGCCTGCACCTCGTCGATTGCCGCCTGTGCCGCGCGTGGCTCATACCCCGCATCGCGCACCGAACGGCGCAGCCGGGCCTTCATCTGATCGGCATCCTGGTAAGTGATGCGCGCTGTTTCAGTGGCCAGATTGACCGAGGCCGTCGCAACACCCGGCACCTTTTTCAGGGCTTTCTCGACCCGCATCACACACGAGGCGCAGGTCATGCCGCCAATACCGATGTCGGTGGTCAACAGGTCAGACGCAATAACGGAGGGGCTTGTTTCTGGGGTCATGATCCTGCATATGATTACATTGCCACCAAACGCAAGCCTTGCGCCAAGTCAATTGACACCCAACCACCTGAAAGGAATCCACCATGTTGCACCACCTTAACGTAACCGGCATGACCTGCGGCCACTGTGAAAAAGCGGTAACCCAGGCGCTTCAGCAGGTGGATGCGAACGCCCAGGTCCGGATTGACCGCACCGCCAACCAAGTCGATGTTGAATCCACTGCCGGGCGCGAGGCGCTGGTGCAAGCCATCACCGAAGAGGGCTATCAGGTCGCTGCCGCGTAAACGTTGTCTGTTTGAACCTTGCCTGAAAGTCGTCGATGCGCAAGCTACTCATCATCAACCCCAATACGTCGGCCAGCGTCAGCGCGTTGTTGCAATCTCACGCTGCCCGGTACGCCGGGCCGGGTGTTGAGGTCCACACCACCACCGCCCGGTTTGGCGCGCCTTACATCGCCTGTGAGTCAAGTTACGCCGTAGCCGGCCATGCGGTGCTGGACGCTTGGGCGCAAACGCAAACACAGCTGGAACCAGAATCGCAAGTGCCCCAAACGGCGCCATTTACCCACCTCCTGATTGGCTGTTTTGGTGACCCGGGTCTGATGGCTTTGCGTGAAAACTGTGCTGTACCCGTCACCGGTCTGGCCGAAGCGGCTTTCTTCGCAGCCGCCAAAACCGGGCGTTTTGCCATCGTCACCGGCGGTGCACGCTGGCAACCCATTCTGGAACGATTGGCACACAGCCTGGGTTTTGGCAACCAACTGGCGGGTATTCACACCGTGGCGCCCAGTGGCGCTGAAATGGCCCGGGCACCTGAAGCCGCGCAAGCCTTGTTAACTTTGGCCTGCCAACAAGCCGTTGCACAGTTTGGTGCCCAGGCGGTCATCGTCGGCGGCGCGGGGCTGGCGGGTATGGCGGCGCGTATTCAACCCGCAGTTGATGTGCCCCTGATCGATAGCGTGGCGGCTGGGGTTCAGCACGCCCTGCAGGGTAGCCCAGCCTCCGCGCCAACCAACCGGCGGTTTGACTTCAACTGGCAAGGTGTTTCTGCCGATCTGGCCGCACTGGGCACACCACCCAACTGACCAGCCCCACCGCAACCCACCTTGCGGTTCTCGCCGTTTCAGGGGTTGCGTCTTATTCGAGCTTGACGCCTGTGTCCTTCACCACCTTGCCCCAACGCTCCAGCTCTTGCACCATATAACTGGCCATGGCTTCGGGGCTGGAAGGCGCTACTTCGACACCCGCATCAGACAAGGCTTTGGCGGTTTCGGGTGAGGCCATCAGTTTGGCAATTTCGGCGTTGAGTTTCAGCACAATGTCACGCGGTGTTCCAGCCGGGGCCAGCAAGGCCAGCCAAACCGACGCGTCATACCCGGCAACACCCGCCTCTTGCAGCGTGGGCACATCGGGCAACTGCGGAATGCGTTTGGCCGTGGTAACTGCCAACGCCTTCAGCCGCCCCTGGGGCACCTGCGAGAGCGCGTTGGGCACGCCCGCAAAGCTGCTTTGCACCACCCCCGAGACCAGGTCGGTGGTGGCCCCGGCGCTGCCCCGGTAAGGCACGTGTTTCAAGGGAGCACCCGTCATGTTGACAAACAGGCCGCCCATCAAATGCTGGGCACTACCATTGCCGCTGCTGGCGTAGTGAATCGTGTCGGGGGCCGCCTTGGCGAGTTTGATGAACTCCTGCACATTGTTGGCCGGCACTTTGGGGTTGATCAGCAAGACGTAAGCAGAATCCACCAATTTGCCCACCGGCGTAAAGCTCTTGATCGGGTCATAGGGCATGTTTTTATACAACCACGGGCTGATCACATGGGTGCTGGAAACCATCACCAGCGTGTAACCATCGGGTGCTGATTTGGCGACGAAATCGGTGCCAATCGTGCTGCCCGCCCCGGCCTTGTTTTCAATGATGAAGTTCTGCCCCAAAGCGGCCGTGAGCTTCTG
>JANOVW010000486.1:0-8860 GCA_031417575.1 Rhodoferax sp.
CACTCAGCGCCGGTTCTGCCGGTGGTGCGGCGCAGCAGGTCATCTACATCGATGTGAATACCGTGCCGGCGGGTGAATGCCACCCAACTTTGCGCGTGGTAACCCATGGAATCGATCATGGTGCCGTCCATGTCAAAAATCAGCGCTGTGACGGGCTTATCAGCGGAAAACATCAGACACCTTGTTTCAATGACGCTTCAATGAAGACGTCCAGGTCTCCGTCCAGCACCTTTTGGGTCGCTGAAACTTCAATATTGGTGCGCAAATCCTTGATGCGGCTGTTGTCCAGTACATACGAGCGGATCTGGTGGCCCCAGCCAACATCCGTCTTGCTGTCTTCGAGTTTTTGCTGCTCGGCCTGGCGTTTGCGCATTTCATGGTCATACAGACGGGAGCGCAAGCGTTTCCAGGCGACATCCTTGTTGTTGTGCTGGCTGCGGCCATCCTGGCACTGCACCACGATGCCGGTGGGCAGGTGGGTTAGGCGCACCGCTGAATCGGTTTTGTTGATGTGCTGGCCGCCTGCGCCACTGGCGCGAAAAGTGTCGGTGCGCACATCCGAGGGGTTGATATCAATTTCAATCGAATCATCGACCTCGGGGTAGACAAAAATACTGGCAAAACTGGTGTGCCGCCCACCGCTGGAGTCAAACGGCGATTTGCGTACCAACCGGTGCACCCCGGTTTCGGTGCGCAACAGCCCAAAGGCGTATTCACCTTCCACTTTGATGGTGGCGCCCTTGATGCCCGCCGTGTCACCCGCCGATTCGTCTTCAATGGTGGTTTTGAAGCCTTTACGTTCCGCATACTTGAGGTATTGGCGCAACAACATGCTGGCCCAATCACAGGCCTCAGTGCCGCCTGCGCCGGCCTGGATGTCCACAAAAGCGTTCATCGGGTCGGCGGGGTTGTTGAACATGCGGCGGAATTCCAGCTGTTCAACCGTTGCTGTCAGCGTGTTGCATTCCTGCTCGATGGTGAGCAAACCAGCTTCGTCGTTGTCTTCCTTGGACATGTCAAACAACTCGGTGTTGTCAGACAACTCGCCGCCCAGCCGGTCTAGCGTGGCGACAACATCGTCGAGGGATTTTTTTTCTTTGCCCAACTCTTGGGCTCGTTTGCTGTCATTCCATACGGTTGGGTCTTCCAGTGCCGCGTTGACAGTTCTCAGGCGTTCGGCTTTGGCATCGTAGTCAAAGATACCCCCGTAACTCTTGCGTGCGAAGGCTCAAATCGGTCAAACGGTTGCCAATTTGGTTGATGTGTTCGATGTCCATGGGGTGCCTTGAAAAATGGGGATTGACAACCAGGCACCTACAGGCGCACTGGCGATAACCGCCTATTTTCTCACGCCGCTACTTCTAACTTGAAATCGGATCGGCGATGCGTGCGCAATAGGTACCTTTACAGGCACCGTTACAGGCACCATTACCGAACAAAATCCTCGATCAGCCGGGCCAGTTGTTCAGGTTGGTCGTGGTGCAACATGTGGCCACAATCAGTCATCTGAGCGCGTTTCAAATCGGCCACGGCGTTCAGGCGTTCATGAAATTGCTCCAGTGTGAACCGGCCACCATACCAGCCTACCAGTGAATTGTCAGAGGCTTCGACAAACAGCACCGGTGCCGTGATGGCTGCATACAGCGCCAGAATTTCTTCACTGCGCGCCAAAAGAGGCCCGCCGACTTTGTGTGCCGGGTCGCCCAGAATTTCCCATTGGTTGGGCTGCTTTTCTACCGCCCAATGATTGGCCAGCCAGTGCGCCCGGGCCTGGCCCGCAGCGTCCCGACCGAGGCGCGGGTTGGTTTTGATGAGCCGCTGCGCCACACCCTCGGCGCTGGCGTAAGGCCGCAGGTTCATGTCCCCATGGGCCAATTTTTTGAGCTCATCCATCCAGTGCGAAATACGCTTGGGGGCCGACTCCGGCTTGTTGCCCGGCCCGCCGAACCCTTCCACATTGACAAGGCGGCGAATGCGCGCCGGGCGCACGCCGGCGTAATGCATCACCACATTGCCCCCGAGGCTATGGCCGACCAAATCGACCGGGCGGTCACCCGCGTAATGATCGAGCAGGAAATCGAGATCAGCCAGATAGTCGGCAAACCAGTAGTTGTCGGTCGGGTCGCCCGTGGTCAAACCATAACCCCGCCAATCGGGGGCGATGATTTGGCGTCCCTGCATGAACGCGTCTGAAAAAGCATCAACCAGAAATTGCCACGAAGCGGCAACGTCCATCCAGCCGTGGGTCAGCACCAAGGGCGCAAGCGCGGGGTTGGGTTCGCCCCAGACCCGCACGTGGTAGTTGAGGTGGCGAAGCGGGACAAACTCGCTTTTGGAAATACGTTGGGCTTGGTACATTGCAGGTGAACTAAGATGCCTTGCAAGAATGTTTGCAAGTAGCGATACAGACCCGAATCATACGAAAGGACGGCCATGCCCGTCAGTCAACGCAGAGACAAGGCCCCAACATCCAAACCACGGCCCGGGGCGAAGGTCAGCCCGGTTCCCACTTTGGTTGACCCACCAGACGACTACCTTCAGATTTACGACACGTTTCGTTGGCAGGTGCCCCCTGATTTCAATATGGCGTGGGTTTGTTGCGGGCGCTGGGCGCAGTTGCCTGATGCTTCCAAAAATATAGCTGTTACTGCATACGACACATTAACAAAATCGCATTTTTCTTCGTATACCTTTGCACAGTTGCAAGAGCAGGCCAATCGGCTCTCTAACCGGTTGGTGGCGTGCGGTGTCAAGGCGGGTGATCGGGTGGCGATTGTCATGCCGCAGCGATTTGAAACCGCTGTTGCCTACATTGCCGTGCTGCAAATGGGCGCTGTGGCAATGCCCTTGTCGATGCTGTTTGGCCCGGACGCGCTGGAATACCGTCTGGCCAACAGTGAAGCGGTGGCCGTTATATGTGATGAAACGGCGCTGGGTAACGTTCGATCGGCCTGTAAAACCTGCCCGACCGTGAAACACTGCTGGGCAGTAACCAACCCACTTGAAGATTCGCCGGCGACAAGCGAGCGGCAAGGGACCACCCAAGCCGCTGACAAAACTGCAACTGTGAGCCCTTTGACGCTTGTTGAATTGAACCTCCACGCCGAATTGGCCAAGACGCACAACACATTCACCGTGGTTCAAACACGGGCCAACGACGCCGCTGTGCTGATTTACACCAGCGGCACGACCGGCCCGCCCAAAGGCGCGCTGATACCGCATCGGGCGCTGATTGGCAACTTGACAGGTTTTGTCGCCAGCCAGAACTGGCTGGGGTTTGATGGCCAAACCAATGCCTTGACTGACGCCGTGTTTTGGTCGCCGGCAGATTGGGCCTGGACCGGCGGGCTGATGGATGCGCTGTTGCCCATGTTGTATTTCGGGCGGCCGATCGTCGCTTACAACGGCCGCTTCAGCCCGGAAACCGCGCTTGCCCTGCTGCGTGATTGTGGTGTGACGCATACCTTTTTGTTCCCGACGGCGCTCAAGGCGATGATGAAGGCGTTTCCCGGCAACGCCCGGCAAACCGTTCAACAAGCGTTTGGCCTGAAACTGCAAGCCTTGATGAGTGCAGGGGAGGCTGTTGGTGACGCGGTGTTCGACTATTGCGTCAAACAGCTCGGCGTGCGCCCGAACGAAATGTTTGGCCAAACGGAAATCAATTACGTGGTGGGAAACTGCAACAAATACTGGCCATCCAAACCGGGCAGCATGGGCAAGCCTTACCCTGGCCATCGGGTCAAGGTGATCGACGACGAGGGCCAGGAATGCGCTGTCAATGTGCCGGGTGATGTGGCCGTGAACCGTTTTGACAGGCACGGCGACCCGGATCCGGTGTTTTTTCTGGGCTACTGGAAAAACGATGCGGCAACCGTGGCCAAATACACGGGCGATTGGTGCCGCACGGGCGATATTGCCACGCGCGATGCCGATGGCTACCTGTGGTACCAGGGCCGCTCAGACGATATGTTCAAAGCGGCGGGGTATCGCATTGGCCCGGGTGAGGTGGAAAACTGCCTCGTCAAACATCCGGCGGTTGCCAATGCTGCCGTGGTGCCCAAACCCGATGTGGCGCGCGGTGCTGTGGTCAAAGCGTACGTCGTTATTGCTCCTGAATATATAGCTTCTCATGGTTTATCTGAATCAGCAAAAGCCCAATTTGAGGCTGAACTTGTTGTGCAACTTCAAAACCACGTCAAAGGCAAGTTGGCACCCTACGAATACCCGAAAGAAATTGAATTTGTCGAGGCCTTGCCGATGACGACCACCGGCAAAGTGCAGCGACGGGTGCTGCGCTTGCAGGAGGAAGAACGGGAGGAGCGGGCGCGACGCCAACTTGCCGCCGTTGCCACGATTGCCCCTAAACTGGCCCACTGATTTTTTAGAAAACGCCAACCTTCCATGAAAACGATTCCCCTTGGCAGCAGCCCGTTGCAGGTAACGCCCATTTGCCTGGGCACGATGACGTTTGGTGAACAAGTTGACGAAGCCATTTCTCATGCCATTCTTGACAGAGCCCTGGAACGCGGCGTGAACTTTATCGACACCGCGGAAATGTATTCGGTACCGACCCGCGCGCCCACCTACGGTGCAACGGAAACCATCATCGGCAAATGGTTGGCCCAACGCCCTGGTGCGCGGCAAAAAATCGTATTGGCCACCAAGGTGGCCGGGCCTTCACGGGGCACGCCTTGGCTGCGCGACGGCCGTACCAACCTGACCCGGCAAGATATCGTGGCGTCTTGCGATGCCTCGCTGAAGCGCCTTAAAACCGACGTGATTGATCTGTACCAATTGCACTGGCCTGCGCGGCACGTGCCGGCCTTTGGCAGCATTTATTTTGACCCGGCCAAAGACATTGAGGTGATATCCGTGCACGAGCAGCTCGATACCTTCAGCGGGTTGATCAAGGCTGGCAAGGTCAAAACCATCGGGTTGTCCAACGAAACACCGTGGGGTGTGCACGAATTTGTGCGGCTGGCCGAGCAACAGGGTCTGCCGCGCGTCGCCACAGTACAAAACCCGTTTTGCCTGATCAACCGGACAGTAGAAAACGGGCTTGACGAAAGCCTGCGCCGCTTGGGGGTCTCGTTGCTGGCTTATTCACCGCTCGGGTTTGGCCAGCTCACGGGTAAATACGATGCATCGGGTTTTACGGGTGAGCGGGCACCCGTCAAAGCCCGAATTGCACAATTTGAATCGGTACGCGGCCAGCGCTGGGGCCGGGCCGATTCGCTGGCCGCATCGCGTTTGTATAACGCGTTGGCACAGCAACATGGCTTGACGCCCACGCACATGGCACTGGCGTTTTGTTATGGCAACTGGCGCGTGGCCAGCACCATCATTGGGGTGACTACGCAGGCTCAACTCGACGAATGCCTGGACGCTTGGGGCACACCACTCGCCCCTGAACTATTGGCCGAGATCGACAAGATCCGCTGGGCGCACCGGGATCCAGCGCAATAGCGGATTACCCTTTTTGTTGATCGAACCGAAGCCCTGTCGAAACAGGGCTTCGGTTTTTTGGGGCTTAGTTTCTCAGTGTTTTAACCGCCGCTGCGCCCAGACCAAACTGGTAGAACACGGTTGTCCAGTCTTTCAAGCCGCGCATAAAGGCGGTGTAGGTCGTTTCGCGGTCGGATTTTTCGGGCACCACAACGGTGTCGCCTGGCATCAAGTTACCGGTTGTGGTCCAGTCGGCAAAACGCCAAGACCGGGCGCCGCCACTTTGCAGTACCGTGCCATCGGCACGCAGCACAAACGCAGAAGATTCTTCGGCAAATGCGGTCAGGCCAGCCAGTTGGATGGCATCACCAATGCTCATGCCGGGTTTCCAGAGAATGGCGTTCTCATTGAGAACCGCACCAAAAACGCCGACAAATGCGGGTGTACTGGGGATGGTGATGACATCCTGGTCATCCAGCGCCAACGGCGGCAGTACCGGTTTCTCAGGCACCAGATTGAGGGCTACGCGCCCGGTCGCCCGCAATTTGCGCATGTTTTCAATGCGGATTTGGTCCGCGCGCAAACTGGCCGCCACAGATTCGCCCTGTTCCTTGCTGCCCACATTTTGCAAACGGGTCTGGGCTTCTGACAGCACCTGGGTTTCGAGTTTTTGGGTCAGGCGGTCGAGGTTTTCCTGCTGGGTAATACGAACCGAATCGCGTTTGAACTCCAGCCCAAACAAATAGGCCTGACGGGTCAAACCGCCGGCCTTTTCAATGGCTTTTTCAAGGGTTTCGCCGGGTTCGATTTGGTATTGACCGGGCACCTTCACTTCGCCAGACAGCGTGACAATTCGCGTACGTTTTTCAATGGGCACACCCAATTGGGCAGTCGTGAACAACGCAATTTGATCGCCAGGTTCCAACACCACGTTGTCAGCGGCGCCCGTGCCCATGACTGCTTTGCCCAAATTGAAGGCGATGGCGCGGGTGTTCAGGTTTTCGGGCACCCGGCGCACCACTTGCGCGTAGTCCCAGTTGATGTCATTGCGCAGGCTTTTGCCCGGAGCCCTGACCCAGTAGTTGTAATAATCGATCAGCCATTGCGACGAGGGAATGATGTCTTTGACAGTGAAGCCGGGGCGCCACACAAACCGGCGGGTTCCGCCAATGATGTCGCCGGTGACGGTGATGCTGTTGAAAGTGTCTTGCCCGGCTTCTTCAGGGCGATACACCGTCACAATATCGCCGCTGCGCAGCTCCAGGTTTTCAACCGGGTCTTTTGCGATGGCCTTGAGCAGGTTAAAGGCAACGATCTGCGTGCGCAGCGTCAACGGATCCAGCCGCTGAATGGTGGCGTAATCCAGGTTGACCTCGGGCTTGGAATAGTTGCCGCTGGAGGTACCCTGGTTGATTTGCAGCCAGTAGTTTCCGGGAATCAGCAGCCGGCGGTCCTCCAGAATGTCAGAAACTTTCATGCCGGGTTTAAATGTGTAACGCAGGGGAGCAGCAACGTTACCTTGCAAGGTAACCACATTGGCAATTTGGGGGCTGACCTGAAACACGGTGATGATGTCGCCACCCTTGACCACCAGCCCAAGACCTTTGGCATCCAGCGCAAAGTCTTCAACATACCGGGCGATTTCACGGCTGGCATCGACACGTTCGAGTTGCGCTTTTTGCGGCGCGGCCAACGTAGGCAAACCGCCCGACAGGCCCAAAACCTGGCTCACCGTTTCACCCTGCTTAACTTCATAAATAGCCGGCGCATTGATGGTGCCCAAGAGCGCGGCCCGCTGGCCAGCGGCTGGAATGAAGATGATGTCGCCCGAGAGCAATTTCACATCAGAAGCGTTTTCACCGCGGGCCAAAAATGCGTACATGTCGATGGTGGCCAGTTTTTTGCCACCTCGCCGCAATTCGATTTCACGCAGGGAGCCATTGGCGTTGGGGCCACCGGTTTCAAACAGTGCGTTGATCAACGACGAAACGCTGCTCACCAGGTGTTTGCCGGGGCGCCGTGCCTGGCCCACCACAAACACCTCGATGCTGCGCAAGCGGCCCATGGTGACATTGACCGTGAAATTGCGCAAGGTTTTGCCCAGGTTCAGTGTGAGTACCTTTTCGGCATCTTTGAGCGCAACGCCAGCCAGGCTGATCGGGCCGATTTTGGGGATAAAAATCCGGCCATCGCGGTCAATCGTCAGACGCTCGCTGAATTCTGTAATGCCGTTGATCAGTACACCGATTTCATCGCCGGGGCCGAGCACGTAGTCAGACGGCACCGGCGCCGCCTGAATGGATTCGAAGCGACCCGGGCCTGCGAATAACTCGTAGCCAAAAAGCCGCAGTGATTGCCCGGTGGCGCTGCGCACAAACCGTTGAAATTCGATTTCATCGGCGGTGGCATCCTTAACCTGCTCTGCCCGAACCTGCTGGTTTTCATCCATTGGGCCTTTGCCGTCGCCTTTTGCGTCGCTTCTTCCATCGCTTCTTCCATCGGCGTTCGGGCCTGATCTGCCGTTTTGAACGTTCTGGGCATTCGGGCCGCTGGCTGCGCCTGGAGCACCTGGCCGCCCATCAGCTGCCGGACTAGTTGCCGGGTTGCCCGTTTGTCCGCGGTTGGCCGGCGAGCGCAGTTGCCCAGGGCCTTGAAGGTTGTTGTTTGAGCCACTGGTGTCGGTACCCGTGGCGGAATTGCCGGGTGCAGCCGCGGCACCCGTTCCGAGTGCAGAGCCGCCGGTTGGAGATGTAGTGCTACCTGCGCCAACAGGCGCTGACGGCGTAAAAACCGGTGTGGAAATCTGCGCCATGGCACCCAAAGCGGCAAACGCCAAACCGCTACTGAAAAACCGTTGAGCAACATTCATGGGTATGGCAGAAAATTTCCGCAGGTTGATTGGTTTGGAAGGCATGGTTGGAAAACGCGGGGCAGCTTTTGCGCCATCACTTCGGCGTTGGCAATGCAGGTTTGGCAAAACCCGCATTTTAAACGAGTCGCCCTCAGAGCCAGCACACGGTGGCGCAATCGATCGGCACCGCTTCATCATGGGCAAACAACGGGTCAAATCGGCTTGGCAAGGCTGGGTGTCCGTCAACCGGATCGGCAGGCAGGAGCCGATACGCCACGACCAGCTGCGCCAGCCCCATCCGCCGTGCAGAACCAGCCTCGCTGGCCTCCCAGGCCATGGCGATGGCGGTGGTGATGTGGTAAAGCGCAGAGGCGACAGTACGGGCATGCTCATCACCCGCACTTCCCTGGCCGGCAACAACCGCAGCGCGGTCGCAAATGCGCGCCAACACTTGCTCAAACACTGCGCGTGCTTGGGCATGCAGGCGGGTGGTCGCCAGCAGATTTGCGAGATGTGACTTTAGTAATGGCAGCGACCCTTCGCGGTTGATGGCGCGAATCACGT
>JANOVW010000487.1:0-8696 GCA_031417575.1 Rhodoferax sp.
GAATCAGACGGTGAAAAAATGCGGCTGAGCATGCTGCCTTTGTGTTCTTGCGCGGCAACGATGAGGTTGTCTCGCACTGACATCTTGCCGAACACCTGCAAGCTCTGAAATGTTCGTCCGACGCCCCGCCGGTTTAAATCCAGTGGCCCATGCTGGGTGACATCTTCACCTTTGAGCTCAATGGTTCCTGCATCGGGTGTGATTTGCCCGAGCATGGAGTTGAACAATGTGGTCTTGCCGGAGCCATTGGGGCCAATCACGCCAAAAATCTCGCCGGGCATGACTTCGAAACTCACGCCACCCACGGCCTGTATGGCACCGTAGGCTTTTTTCAGGCCCGTTACCTTGAGGATCGGCGCGCTCATGGCTGCACCCCCATGGTGGACACTGCCGCGGCTCTTTTTTCGCTGGCCAACTTTGAATCGCGCTTGGCCTTGATGCGATCCGGCAAACTCAGCAGCCCATCGGGCAGCCAGATCATCATCAGCACCACCACGCCGCCAAACAGGGGCAAATACCAATCCGACATGCGGGGAACATCGCGCATCCATTCGGGCACGATGACACCCACTGCCGCGCCCAGCACCGGCCCCAAAAAGTAACCCGGCCCACCCACCACCACCATCAGGTACATCATGATGGAAATGCCCACAGCAAACGGCGCGGGTTCGATAAATTCCACCAACGAGGCAAACAAAGCCCCGGCGACACCCGCGTACACGGCACCAATTGCAAAGGCCAGCAACGTGTAATTGCGGGTGTCTACGCCCAGGCTTTCCGCGCGGATTGGGTTGTCGCGCAGTGCCGTAAAGGCTTTGCCCCAGGGTGAACGCAGAAGCCCTCCCAGCAACAACGCGAACACCAGAACCACCGCCAGCACAAAATAATAGTAGGTCAGGTTTTTGTCCAATGAAAGCCCGAAAAATCCGGGACGGGCAATATTGTTGATGCCAAAGGTACCGCCCGTCAGCCACTCCTCATTGCGCATCACCAAATAAATGGCTGTATTGAACCCCAACGTGGCAAACGCGAGGTAGATGGTTTGCACCCGCAGGGCCGGAAAACCCACAATGATGCCGGTTGCAAAGCAAACCAACATGCCCACCGGCAAGCCAAGCCACCAGCTAAAACCAGCCTTCATCAAAATGGCTACCGAATAAGCGCCCAGACCAAAAAACGCGGCGTGCCCGAGAGATTTTTGCCCGGCATAACCCACGGTGAGGTTCAGTCCCATCGTTGCCAACACAAAGATGAGCCAGTAACTCATCAGGTAAATGCCATAGTTTTTGAGGTACTGCGGCGTGACCAGCAAAAAAATGGCGGCTACGGCCACCATGCCCATGTGCGACTTTTTCATACCTTGCGCTCCTCTTTTTTGCCCAGCAAACCTTGCGGCTTGAAGAGGATCACCACCATGAAAATGATCAACGCAACAGCATCTTTGTACTGCGGCGAAATGTAGGCCGCTGCCAGGTTTTCGCTCACACCCACCAACAAGCCCCCCAACAATGCGCCCCTGGAATTGTTGAACCCGCCAATGATGGCGGCAAAAAATGCTTTGGTGCCCAGGCCTTCACCCATATCGAATTTGGCTAGGTAGGTAGGGGTTACCAAAACCGCTGCCGATGTGGCCAACACGGCGTTGATGGCAAAGGTGTAAAAAATCATTCGGGGAACATTGATGCCCAAGACCGTGGCACTTTCCGTGTTTTGCGCCACGGCCTGCATGGCGCGGCCCGTCACTGTTTTGGCCAAAAAGGCCTGCGTACCAAACACGATCAGCAAGGCCAGCACCAAGGTACCCACATCGGACATGCTGACGGTAACGCCACCAAATTTAAACAAGGTCTCGGAAAAAAGGCTCGGGAAAGGATGCGGCTCAGCACTGTAGCTGGCCTTGACTGAATTGCGCATCACGATCGAGAGACCGATGGTGGCCACCACAATCGGCATCATGCCGAACTTGAACAGTGGATCCACCAGGCCGCGCTTGAAAAACCAGCCCAGCACAATAACAGACGTGATGGCCGCCAAGCCGATGCTGACCGCAAACGGTGCTCCCATACCCATGAACCCCAGCATGGCGAATGCCGGCAGCATGACAAATTCGCCTTGCGCAAAATTGATCGTACCCGCCGCTTGCCATAACAAGGTAAAGCCCAGCGCGGCCAAACCATAGATACAGCCTGTGGCCATGCCACTGAAAAGAAGTTGAAAAAAATCAGTCATGCAATTCCGCCATTTGAACTTGAAATGTTCTGTTCTGCCCACAAAAATGCCCTGTCAAACCGCTGCTGCACATTGGCAGCAGGCCTTGACAGGGCATGTCCGTTAAACCTTTCGGTTATTTTTTTGCGGCGCCCAGCGGGGGGAGCGTGGCGACTACTTCCTGGCGGCCATTTTTCACCTCCACCAGGAAGCTTTCACGGTCAATGTCACCCTTGTCGTCGAACTGGGTGTCCATGATGACACCAGGGTATTTTTTGGCACTGATCTTGAAGCCCTTCATTGCTTGCGCCACAGCCTTGCGATCCAGCTTACCGGCCTTTTCAATTGCAGCCTTCATGGTGTAAACGCCGGTGTAGCCCTTGATGCCGTTGTGGTCGGTAAAGTATTTGTAGGCTGTATAAAACTTGGCTTTGAAGGCCAGCATTTCGGGGCTGGGCGCATCGATGGTCAGACCCACGTGCGCAAACGCGCCGTTGGCCGAGTCACCGGCCAATTCAATCACTTTCTGGCCTGTCAGTGTGGTTTCGCCAATCAATGGTTTGGTGTTGCCTTGCTTTTTGAATTCGCGCAACGCACGTGCCGACTCTTCTTCCGTGACATAAATAAAGATGGCATCAGCGTTGGCGTTTTTGGCGCGAACCACCGCAGACGAGAAGTCGAGCTGGTTTGGTTCAGTGGCAATTTCAGTGACGATTTTGGTGGGCCCGTCTTTCAGGTTGGCCACAATCGCATCCCGGCCACCCTTGCCGAAATCATTGTTTTGGTAGATCACCACAATGGTTTTGTACTTGCTGGCAATGTATTTGGAGATTTTGGGGAACGACATCGACTGGCCGAAACTGGTGCGGAAGATGTACGGGTTGCCTTGCGCGGTGATAGCCGACGCTTCGCCACCCGTCCAGTTTGGCACCTCCGCTTTGCGGCTTTCCGCCATCGAAACAAGAATGGAGCCTGAAAAAACCGGGCCGAAAATCGCAAAGGCTCCGTCATCAATGGCCTTTTGCGCCAAGCCTTTTGCAACACCGGGGTTGGTTTGGGTGTCCATTTCGGTCATGGCAATTTTTTTGCCCAATATGCCGCCGGCGGCATTGATTTCGTTGACCGCCAGTTTGATACCGTCACGGAAATTGGTGCCAGAAACCACGCCGCCACCCGAGAGTTCAACAATCGTCGCCAGTTTGATGGTGTCTTGTGCGAATGCAACGGTGGTACTCATTGCCAGTGCACAGGCCGCTACTAATTTCAGAGCGAATCGCTTTTTCATTTGAAGTATCTCCTCGGGTAAGAATCAGGTGAATTGAATCCGGCGGGTAAAAACCGGGCACAGGTTAACAAAGCGAACTGTATCGGTTCACGGTCCAATTTGGCGCAAAAATTTGGACATAGATGCGCGACAATCGTTCAGAATAGTGCGTTTATCGTTCGTTAACAGGGTTACCACTGCAATTTTCCGTGTCAAGATGGAAGCGTCATGGTGAACAAGCTCACATCGTCGGCGCAGGTTTTGGCGCCTTTGCCCTCCAGCCAATTCTTGAATCGGCCCGTTCTTGCGCGGCGCGACTGGATTGCCGGCCTGCAAAAAGGGCTTACCATCATTGAAACTTTTGACAATGCCAACCCGCGCCTCACCGCAGCACAGGTTGGCACGCGTACCGGCCTGACCCGCACCGCTGCGCGTCGCCATTTACTGACGCTAACGCATTTGGGCTATGCGGCGACCGACGGCAAACTTTTCTGGTTGACACCCGCCGTTCTGCGCCTGGGCCACTCTTACCTGGAGTCGTCGCGGCTGCCGCGCATTGTTCAGCCGTTTTTGCAACGTGTCACAGCTGGTACGTCAGAAACTTCTTTTATGAGCGTGCTGGACGGCGGTGACATTGTTTACATCGCCCGCAATGGCTCCAACGTTTACATGAACACAGGTTACGTGATTGGAGCGCGCGTGCAAGCCCAGGTCACGGCTTCCGGCATGTTGCTGTTGGCGCTTTCCGAACCTGAAGCAATTGACCATTGGCTTGCCACCCATCGGCTTAAGCCCTACACCACCCACACCATCACGGATGCGACGGTGCTGCGCGGCGACATGGACATCATTCGCGCCCAGCGCTGGTGCCTTTCTGAACAGCAACTCGAACTGGACATGCGCGGAATTGCCGTGCCGCTGATTGACCTGCGCGGGGATTTGATCGGCGCATTGAACGTCACCATGCCCATGGGCAAAGAATCGCCGGAAAACGCGGTCAGACGCGTCCTGCCGATCCTTCAGGAAACCGCTCGCGCCATGCGCAACCTCTTCTGATTTTTTGAATCCGCCCAACGCTATGACCACGCCAACTTCAATCGCCATCATCGGTGCCGGCCTCATCGGCAAAACCCATATCAACCGCATAGGCCAGGCCGACAATCTAAAGCTGGCAGCCATAGCCGAACCAACGCAAGCTGGCAAAGCCCTGGCCGAATCCCTGGGCGTACCGTGGTTTGCCGATCACCGCAGCATGCTTGACGCCATCAAACCCCAGGGCGCCATTGTGGCGACACCCAATCAGACGCACGTATCGTTCGCCCTGGACTGTCTGGAGCGTGGTGTGGCCACACTGGTCGAAAAGCCGGTCGCTGATGATGTCGCCGATGCCCGCAAGCTGGCCGCCGCACAAGAGCGGCTCAAGGTGCCTGTGCTGATCGGTCATCACCGCCGCCACAACCCGATCAATCGCCGGGCACGGGAAATCGTTCAGTCTGGCAGGCTTGGCAAAATCGTCAGCGTGAACGTCATGGCCTGCATGTACAAACCGGACAGCTATTACGACACCTTGTGGCGTCGCCAGCCTGGTGGTGGCCCGATTCTGATTAACCTGATCCACGACATCGACATGCTGCGGTTTCTGGTGGGCGATGTAGCGGAGGTACAAGCTTTGGCCAGCAACCAGGTGCGGGGTTTTGGCATCGAGGACACGGCCGCCGCACTACTGCGGTTTGCCAATGGCGCATTGGGAACCGTGGTGGTGTCTGATACTACCGCCGGGCCTTTCTGTTGGGACTTTACGGCCAACGAGCAAGACCAATACCCCCGGCAGGAAGTGCAGACACATTTCATCATGGGCACCCACGGCTCGCTGTCGCTGCCCAATCTGGAAGTCTTCAGCTACAAAGGTGAACGTCATTGGTACCATGAGATGGCGTTGGAGAAAAGTTTTGTACACAAGCAAGATGCCTACACGCTCCAATTGCAGCACTTCAAGGCGGTGATCGACGGCCGCGAGCTACCCCTGTGCAGTGCGCAGGACGGTGTGGGCACGCTGGCCGCCACGCTGGCGGTACGTGATGCCGCCCTGTTGGGCCGGGCACAGGTTTTAAATTGACCCCCGGAATGGAAAAGCGCACGTTCATGAAACGCATTTATTCTCTCGCCTACCTCACTTCCTGCCAGGTCTCGGCACCAGAGGCCATGCAATTGGCTGCCGGCATCGGTTACCAACAGGTTGGTTTCCGCTTGCTGCCCAACATGGCCGGTGCGCCGCAACAGCACCTGATCGGCCATCCGCAAGCCTTGCGTGAAACCCTGGCGGTTCAAAAAGACACGGGTATTCGGGTGCTTGATCTTGAAATCATTCGCATGGGCGACAGTTTTGATGCAACGGCTTATTTGCCGTTGCTCGAAATCGGCGCAGCACTTCAAGCGCAATGTGTTTTGGTAGCCGGTGACGACACCAACGCCGCACGGCTGGCCGACAGCTACGCCCGCTTGTGTGAAACGATGCGACCTTTTGGTTTGACGGCCGACCTTGAATTCATGCCCTGGACGGCGGTGCCCAACGTGCAATCGGCGTTGAAATTGATCGCTGCGGCGGGCGGGCCCGCCAATGCGGGCATCTTGGTAGACGCCCTGCACTTCGGGCGTTCTGCCACAACCCTGGACGACGTGCGCAACATTCCACGGCACTTGCTCCACTATGCTCAGATTTGCGATGCCCAAGCCGGGCTGAATTTCACCACGGAGCAGATGATTCATACCGCGCGTTGCGAACGCTTGCTGGCCGGTGAAGGCAATATCGACGTGAAGGGCTTGTTTGCCGCTCTGCCCCAGGACTTGCCGGTGAGTGTGGAAGTGGTTCACTTTGAACGCATGGCGCAACATGGCCAAGCAGAGTGGGCACGCCTGTGCCTGGACAACGCCTTGGCCACACTGGAATAGCGCCATGGAGTTCAACCTCAACGACGAACAAAAAATGCTGATAGACACGGTCCGCCGGTTCATCAGCGACGAGCTTCAGCCCCTGGAAGACCAAATCGAAACCGATGGCGCTTTCGCTGCCGATACAGCCCGCGCAGTGTATGAGAAATCCAAAGCCCTGGGCCTATACGGCCTGAACATGCCCGAGGAATGGGGCGGCGGCGGCCTCTCCAATTTGGACCGCATCTTGTGCGAGGAGCAATTTGGTCATACGACGGACATCTTGATCCGGCGGGCGTTTGGCAACATTTACGAGCCACTGCTGCATTGCAAGGGTGCACAGATCGACCGATGGCTGAAACCTGCAGTAGCCGGTACACGCACCTGCGCCATCGCCATTACAGAACCCGGCGCAGGTTCTGATGCAGCAGGCATCAAGACACATGCCAAAAAAACCCCTGGCGGGTGGGTGCTCAATGGCGGCAAACACTTCATCAGCGACGGGGAATGGTCTGATTTCTTTCTGGTTTCTGCGAAAACAGGCGAAAAAGAAATTTCGATTTTCATGGTCGACAAGGGTATGGCCGGCTTCACGCTGGGAAAAGATCAAAAGATGATGGGCCTGCGCGGAACACCCCACATTGAGCTCTTTTTCGACAACGTTGCGCTGGAAGATGTGGCCTTGTTGGGCACCGAGGGCCAGGGCTTCAAGCTGGCCATGGGCGCCCTGAATGTGGTGCGGTTGGCGCAAGTGGGAGCACGGGCTGTCGGCAAAGCCAGCCACGTGCTGGAAAAGATGGTCGACTATGCGGGCCAGCGCAAACAGTTTGGCCAAACCCTTGCCGATTTCCAGCTCATCCAGCAGATGCTGGCCGATTGCGTCATCGAGATCAACGCCGCACGCTGGATGGTTTACCAGGCAGCATGGCTGCTTGACCAAGGCCACGATGCGCGAGAGCAGATTGCCATGGTGAAGGTGCATGCCGCCGAAACATTGGGGCGGGTGGTTGACCGCGGGGTTCAGCTGTTTGGTGGCATGGGGTTTTGCAAAGAGCTGCCCATTGAACGCTACTACCGCGACGCCCGCATCTACCGCATTTTTGACGGTACCAGCGAAATCCACCGAACGGTCATTGCCAAGAGCGTGATGCGAAAAGGCGCGGCGCTTTACGATATCCATCGCTAAACGGGGTGCTGTGGCATGTAAGCCCACCTAGCCAACGGCTGTTGCCTTGACGGTAGACTGGAAGCCAGCAAGGGAGCCAATCGATTGAAATTTTCCAAATCGCCTGCAGCCAAAACCGCAAAATCAGCCACATCCGGGTCTGTATCCAATCGGCCAACCATTGGTTTTATTGGCCTGGGCGTTATGGGTGTGCCCATGGTCACGCACCTGCACCAAGCGGGTTACCACGTTACGCTGCACGATTTAAACGCGGCCACTGCCCGCCAATTGGCCAAGGTTTTGGGTGGCCATGCACGGGCTGTTGGGTCACCCCGGGCAGTGGCCGAGCGAAGCGACATCGTCATCACCATGTTGCCCAACGGCCAGGTGGTGCAGAACGTGGCTTTGGGTAAAAACGGTTTGGTCGAAGGTTTCAAACCCGGCGCTTTGCTGCTGGACACCTCCTCCGCGGAACCGTGGATCACCCAAGCCACCGCACTGGCATTGGCCCGGCATCAAGTCACCCTGGTTGATGCCCCGGTTTCCGGGGCGCAGTGGGGCGCGCAAGAGGCCAATTTGGTGTTCATGGTGGGTGCCAGCAAGGCCCAGTTGCGCCGCGTAAAGCCTTTGCTGGACATCATGGGTCGCGCAGTGTTCCACGTTGGCGCATTGGGCAGCGGCCATGCGATGAAATGCCTGAACAACCTCATCACCTCGGTCACCTTCAGCGCCACCATGGAAGGCTTGGCGATTGGCAAGGCGTACGGGCTGGACCCGGCTGCGATGGTGCAGGTGCTGAATGAATCGACCGGGCAATCGTGGATCAGCCAAAACCACATTGCGCAGCGGGTACTGAGCCGCAGCTTTGACGACCCCTTCAAGCTCGAGCTGATGCTCAAGGACATGGGCATTGCCAATGCCCTGGCGCGCAATACGGCCACCTCCGCACCTTTGTCGGCTGTGTCGCAGCAACTTTGGCAGGCTGCCTCCCACGCGGCCGGTGCTGGTGCCAGCGTGAGCGAGCTGGCGCGCTGGGTAGAGAACCAGGCCGGTGTCGAAGTATCTGCGGGCATATCGCCACGGCAACGCAAACCAACCACCGCATCGCGCTGAGACCCGTTTCATGGCCCA
>JANOVW010000488.1:0-1649 GCA_031417575.1 Rhodoferax sp.
AAATCATCGTGCCGTTGTTTTCAACGCGCAGGTAAAAATCGTAAGTGGTGCCCGGCAACAGGCTGAACCCGGCACTATTGGTGCGCCCGTCAATGGGTTTGTCGCCACGGGGCACCCTATTGCCCACCTTTGTTTGCTTCACGACTTGCTGGTTGACCACTGCGTAGATATCCACTGAATTGAGCACGGCGTAATCAATGTCAAGTACCCACAACCCATTGCTTTTGGCATCTACCGCCACGGGAATATGCAGCCACATGGCCTCGGTCCGCATCCCCAAGGTGCCATAGGCCGTGGTGGGCACTGAAAACGCCTCGCGCTTTGCCAATACATCTTGAATGCCCCATTTTTTGTCAGGGTCGGACAACACCCGTACCGACGGCCATACTTCGATGCGGTCCAGGTTATTTGTCAGGTGCACTGCGGGCGACGAGGCCATAGCGAAGGAGGTTGCCAAAAGCAGGCCAAGCGCTGCCAGGGTTCGACTTGTGAAACCCACAACGATGTTGCAAAAGACCCAACGCTGAAACCGTTTCGCCATTGCGGCAAGCTGTGTGATCTGCAATGTCATGGTTGCATGAATAGTCAGGACAAGTCAATTTTGCCGGGGGTTGCGGAGCGCAGATGGGCAGGGGCGTTCCAGGCCCCGCTGCGGGTGAGTTTATCCTCCAGCCGGTTCAACCAGCCGGGGGCATTCGCGTCATCGCTCCATTGCCCCATGGTGTTGTCCACTTGGTTGATCAGGTGATCGGGCAACTTGAGGGGGCGCGTCTGATCCAGCAAAATTTTGCGCATCAAGTGGTAGCCCACCACACGGGTCAGCATGCGCGACAGAGAAAAACCGGGAAGAAAAAAGCCCAGCACGGAGTCGATCAACCTGACCATGCCCATGGCCAGAAAAAACAAGGCTGTTGACAACCACGAGACGTGCTGACTGACGCCAATCGAAGCGGACGTTTCGGGCCCACACAGATAACGTGTGAATAAAACCGGCACCGATTGAAACAACCGAAGCGGCATGGCCGACTGCATGGCGTGAATCAGCGCAGCACCCAGCGCCGGGCGCGGATCCAGCCGCAAGGGCACAGCACCTTCGTCGCGCAGGGCGCGGCCCTGGATTTGGTCAAACAGAGTGGCGGCTTGGCCCATGGATTGGGGCAGCAACTCGTCGCGTATGCCCAGAATGTGACCCACAACGTTCCAGAGGTGAAGGTAAGCCACTTCGTCCTCTGGCGGCAATGCCAACCCCAATTGCCGCATGCCGCGCAGAAAAACATACCCAAAGGTCAGCAGGGTGTAGACGAGTTCTTCCTGGTTGCAAGGCAGCCCCTCGTCACCCAAAGGCCAGCCGTGCGCCAGCAACACGTCATACATGCTGTTGCCACGACCCGGGGCGTTGGCGTCAATCTTTCCTGCATCCGCCATGAAGTGTTGGTCGCCCAGTTGCGCCATCGCCAGCGCCGGGCTGGTGCGCAAAATCAGGTTTCGGATGGTGGCGTGAATCAATCGCACCTTGAGCACTTGCGCCACGCCCGCTCCTTCTGGCTGGGTCAGGCCGCCTTGCAGCATGACCGGGAAAATCATGGCGGCCGTCGCGCGTATCCGGTAATCGGTGTGTTGCTCAAGCTGCCCCGACAAATGCAGCACCG
>JANOVW010000489.1:0-4505 GCA_031417575.1 Rhodoferax sp.
CCAATCGGGCCAAATCTGACTTCCTCTCCAACATGAGCCATGAGTTGCGCACACCCCTGAACGCCATCCTGGGTTTTGCACAAATGCTGGAGATGGACAACAAACTGGGCGTTGCACACAAAGACAATGTCAAAGAAATTGTCAGGGGTGGGCGGCATTTGCTGCATTTGGTCGATGAGGTTCTTGATTTGTCCGAAATTGAAGCGGGCAAGGTGACGCTGGCGCTGGAGTCTGTTCGTTATTCCGATGTCATCGATGAGGCCTGGAGCCTGGTTGCACCGCTGGCTCTGGCGCAGAAGGTAACCCTGCACAAAGACGTTTCCAGGCAAATGGTGGTTCGGGCCAACCGGACACGGCTCAAACAGGTGGCGCTGAACCTGTTGTCCAATGGCATCAAATACAACCGTCAGGGCGGCGAAATTGCGGTGCGGACACTTTACAGCGATGCGGAAACCGTGAGGCTGGAGGTCACCGATACTGGAGTGGGTATTGCCGCTGATCGTATCGAAGACGTGTTTCAGGCGTTTATCCGGCTGGGTGATCCGCAGGGACTAACCGAAGGTACCGGCATTGGCTTGAACATCTCCAAACAGCTGGTGGAGATGATGGCTGGCCGAATCGGAGTGATCAGCCAGCTGGCTGTTGGATCGACGTTTTGGGTGGAGTTGCCACTGGGCACGCCCGATGCCACCGACAGTTTCGATGGTGCACAAAAGGTCCTTCCATCGCAGCAGGCAACACCCAGATCCCAGTGTGTTTTGTGTATTGACGACAACCCGGTGAATCTCAAATTGATCGGGCAAATTCTGGTCAAACGCCCGGCCATCGAGCTGATCACTGCACCGACACCTGGCTTGGGAATTCAATTGGCATTGTCACGGCAACCGGATTTGATCTTGCTTGACATCAATATGCCGGGGATGGACGGCTACCAGGTTCTGGAAGTTCTGAAAAACTACGAACGCACCAAGTACATTCCGGTGATTGCGGTTACAGCCAACGCGACACCGCGGGACATCGAATTGGGCGGTGCCGTCGGATTGGCCGATTACCTTACCAAGCCGTTGAACATCAAGAAGTTCCTCGCCACCATAGACCTTTGGTTGGCCAAAGAAGCGGCTGCGCCCAGCGCTTAGCCAACAAAACCTGATGTAGGGAAGTGTTCGGGTTTGACCGGGCGACCCAACCAGTAGCCTTGGGCGAAATCGCAGCCCGCTTGCAGCAGTAAATCGTATTGCAATTTTGTTTCGACACCTTCAGCGACAACACGCATACCCAGTGCATGGGCCATCTCGATGATGGCTTTGCAAATTGCGTGGTCACGTGAGTTCGGCAACAGGCCGCGCACAAAGGTTTGATCCATTTTCAGATAGTCAATATCAAAGCGCTGCAGGTACGCCATGGAGGAATAACCCGTACCAAAGTCATCCAGTGCCACCTCAATGCCGCTGGCCCGCAGGACCTTCAATTGGTCATTGATGTCGGTGCGGGCATCCATCAGCAGGCCTTCTGTGATTTCGATCACCAGGCTGTTGCCCGGCAAACCCAGGCGGTTGAGCAGATCAATTGTCCTTTGAAAGTATGAATGGCCGTTACGGAACTGGGCCGGCGATTTGTTTACCGCGATCTGGAAATCCGGGTCCAGCGAGGCGCGCCACGCCAAGGCCTGGGTGGCTGCCTGAAGCTGCACCCAATCGCCAATGGTGTGAATCATCTGACTGGCTTCGGCAATCGGAATGAAAACCCCTGGGCTGATGTCGCCCCGCGACGGGTGATGCCAACGCACCAATGCCTCAGCTTTGAAGATCCGGCCAGAGTGCATTTCCACGATGGGTTGATAGACCACAGAAAGCTGATTCAGGGTTATGGCGTCGCGCAGCTCGCTGGCCAGCCAGGCCCGATTCGCGGCCGCGTTTTGCAGCGCGGGGGTGAAATAACAAAAACGGTTGCGCCCGGCCGACTTGGCCTCATACAGGGCCTGATCCGCATGTTTGAGCAGCAAATCGATTTCAACACCATCGGTGGGAAACACCGAAATGCCGGCGCTGGCAGACACATAGACCCACTCATTCGACATGCTGAAGGGTTTGCTCAGGGCATCCAGAATGCCTTGCGCCAGCGCACCCAAAACGCTGACATCCGGCGGCGCCGCCAGAACCACCATGAACTCGTCGCCGCCCATGCGCGCAACCGTGTCGGTAGTCCGCACGCACTGCTGGATGCGCCGCCCGGCCTCCACCAGCAGTTGGTCACCCGCCTCATGGCCCAAGCTGTCATTGACGTCCTTGAAGTTGTCCAGGTCAATCGACATCAGCGCCACCGGTGCATTGCTGCGCTTGCCAAGGAGCATGGTCTGCTCCAGGCGATCCCGCAGCATTTGCCGGTTGGGCAGACCCGTGAGGGTGTCAAAGTTGGCTTGGCGCCAGATGATGGCATCAACTTTTTTGCGTTCAGTGATATCTTGCAGCAACGCTGTGCGCAGGGTGGTTTTGCCATTGACAAACACCACCACATTCTTGGTATGAACCCAGATTTTTCGACCCAAGGCGGTGACCATTTCGAGTTCCAGGTCGTAAGGTACACCCGTCATGTTGGAGCGGTTAACCGCTTCCGTGATGATCTCGCGCGATGCCGGCGTGAAGTAATCCAGCAAAGTTTCTGGTGCAGGTTGGTGGGCTTCGGGGTCCAGATCCAACATTCGGTAGACCTGCTCGGTCAAGGTGACCCGCTGGTTGACCAGGTCATGTTGAACCCCACCCACGCCCGCCAGATCCTGAATGGCCCGCAAAACCCGCAGGTTGTGGTTCAGTTCTTCCGTTGTTCTGATCTGCCCGGTGATGTCTTCTACGGTTCCCTCGTAAAACAGCACGGTGCCGTCCGAGCCCCTGACGGTGTGTGCGTTTTCACTGATCCAAATCCTTTCGCGCGACTTGTGCCGGAAGATCTCGGAGACAAACTGGATGACCTTCCCCTCTTGCTGCATCAGGTCTTTGAACTGTTCCCGTCGGGCGGGGTTGACGTACCAACCTACACCAATGTCTTTGACACCCGAGAGCATTTCGGCTTCAGAGTCATACCCGTTCAGTTTGACCAATGCCGGATTGGCCCGAATTTGCCGGCCATCGGGCGCAGACCGATAGGCCCCAATAGGCAGAAACTCAAAAAGTGTCGAAAAATCATTTGGGTTTTGCTGATTCATTTAAAACCCATTTTGATATAAAACTTATTCCCGCGTGAATGTAACCAGAGATTGGGCCTCAATTGGCGCACGCGGCATATGCGCCGTGCCAGCAAGTGCTCGGGCAAGTTGTCATGCCAGGCTGAACATTCCCTCCATTTCGCGACGCACTTGGTAGGCATCGGTACTGGTGTCCATCGCAACGTCGGCCCAACACAGGCTCTGGCCTTTGGCGACTGGCCTTATTACTTTGACGTTGTGGGCCAGGCCCAGCGGCAGGCCACCCAAACGTGCCGATTTTTCTGCCGGGAAGAGTTTGCCACACACCGTGTAACCGCCTTCGCCGTCCAGCATGTCGCCCGGTTTCAGGTCTTTTTTGGCCGTGGCCACCACGTCGGCGTTCCAGCAGGTGGCCACGCCGGTGGGCTCGCCGCGCAGGGCTACGCTGGCCACACTCACACCCACTTCCAGGCCGATCAGGTGCCAGCGTTTGTACAGTGTGAAGTAACGCCCGCTGGGGTCGGTGTGGGCGTTGTACTCTTCAAAACAGTTTCGGATGTAGTCGGTTTCACCCTCCACCGTCACCCACACGCCCATGCGGATGTCGTACGGAATTTTCCGGCCATTGGCCTCCAGTGATGAGATCACCTCCACCATGCCCTTGCGCTCCAGTACGCCACCTTCGCTGATGGGGCGGGTCACAAACGGAATGTCTTCCACACTGGCGGGCGGGTACAACAGGCCATTGCTGGGCACGGTCAGGCCGGTGGCGTTGGCGACGGCTGTGCTTTCTATGGAAGGTTTGGAGCCATCCAGAAAACTGTTGAACATTTTGGGGTTCAGACCACCGCGCTGGGCCTGTTCGGGTGTCAGGCCGTAGTTGGCCCACACCGTATCAGGGGTTGATTCGCAGAAGTGTGGCAGCCACTTGTGGCCACGGCCCGCAGCCACCACCGGAAAACCGCAGGTGCGGGCCCAGTCCACCAGGTCGCAGATCAGGGCCGGTTGGTCGCCAAACGCAAGCGAATACACCACGCCTGCATCGGCTGCTTTGCGCGCCAGCAAAGGCCCGCAAAAGGCATCGGCCTCCACCGTCACATTCACCACATGTTTGCCATGTTTGAAGGCCAGCAGGCAGTGTTCTACCGCAGCCACCGGGTTGCCGGTGCATTCCACAATGATGTCGATCTGTGGATGCGTAACCACAGCCCGCCAGTCGTCGGTGATCCAGGTCGCGCCGGTTTGCATGGCATTTTGGGCTGATGTGGCTGCGCTGGCCGCTGGCACCCATCCGACCCGCGCCAGGTTGGCCCGGGCTGCATCCGGG
>JANOVW010000490.1:0-5630 GCA_031417575.1 Rhodoferax sp.
GTTGATGGTGCCGATCTGGCTGGCACTGACCGTGTCGCCGTTGGCTTGGCCCAGGGTGATGAAACCACCACTGAGGTTGATGGTGCCACCGGTGTTGTTGAACGTGCCGTTGCCCGAGTACGGCCCCAGGTACACGCCGCCCGCCGAGACGTTGATAGTGCCTTGGTTGACGATGTTGCCGGTGTACCAAGTGCGACTGGCGTTGGTTGCATTCCAGGTTGACCCGGCAGACAGGATGATGGTCTCATCGGAGTAATAACCCAGCCAGGCGCTGGTAGCAGAAGCACCAGTGGCCGAAATGGTGATGCCTGAGCCAATGGTCAGCGTGGTATTGGTGTTGTTGCGGTAAATCTGGCCATTGGTTCCGCCATAAACAATGCTGCCTGAGCCACTGATGGTGTTGCTGCCGATGTAAATCAGGTTGGCATTGCTGCCCAAGGTAAGTGACACGCCGCCTGAAAGCGCCAGGTTATTGGAGATGTTGGCCGTGCCTGTGAGCGTGACATCGGTGGCCAGGGTCACGTTGTTCAAATGGCCATTGCTCCATACCAACGCACTGCCATTGGCGGACGAAACCGAACCGCCTTTCAGCGCCAGGGTAGAAGAGCCGCCCAGCGTTGCCACGCCACCGCCTGTGGCATCCGAATTTGCATTCAGCACCAGATTGAGTTTGCCCGCCCCCGTGGCGCTGATGCCGCCATTGAGGTTGATGTTGTTGTGCGCCGTCAAGGTGAGCGACACATCGCTGGCGCTGTTGGTGGTGATGGCGCTGGCGAGCGTGATGTCGCCTGCCTGGGTGTTCGCGCCAGCCGTTGACGTGGTGATGGTGACGTTGATGCCCGCATTCAGCGCCGCCTGAAGGGTGGCCACCGTGATGACGGATGAATCACCCGTGCTGACATGGCTGGGGTCGCCCGAGACGTTGGTGTTGGGCCCGGCGGCATTGATGGTGACGTTGTTCGGGTCCAGCAGCCACAGCCCCGCTTTGCCCTTGCTGCCATCGGCAAAGTTGCCGGCCGAGGCATCGGCAATCCAGCCGCCTGCGATGTCCAGATGTTTTTTGCCGGATGTTTCAATCGCTCCGCCGTCGCCGCCCAACGCGCCGCCGCGCGCTGCCACCTGGCCATAAATCTGTGCCGTGTCGTTCGCCCAAACCACCACCAGCCCGCCGTTGCCCTTCAAATCAGCATTGGCGTAGAGCGTGGCGGTTTTGGCAATGTAGGTGAAATCGCTGGTGATGATGTTCGGGTTCAGCCCTTGCCAGCCGCCGCCCACCTGGATGCTGCCGCCACCCAGCGGGCCGCTGGCGTCGATGACGGCATCGTCCCCCACGGTGACGCGGCCCCGCGCGCTGATGCGGATGTTGCCGCCCACGCCCTGGCCATGGCTGCCGTTGCCACCGCCGTTATTCAGCGGCAATGGCGCGTTTGGAATCAAAGGTTGTTGATGCGGCGAAGGCGGTTCCTGCGGTACAGGCCGGGGTTGGGGCAGTGCCGCCAACGGGGTGTTGGCTGCTGCGCTGGCAAATGATGCTGCCGCTGCGCTGGCATCCGGGTTGGCGGGCGCGGGCAGGGGTGCGGGCGTCGGCGCGGCCATTTGCCCCACCTCTTGCACCGTGCCCGGCGAGCCCAATGGATTACCCGCATTGGCCGGGTTGCCCCCAACTATCGACTGCCCCAAACTGGCCTGTTGCGTCACGCCGGCGTGGCCTTGCGGGAGCTTCAGTGAAACACCGGGAAAAATACTGTTTTTTAATTCTGATGAAATATTGTTACTAAAAATACCCGAATTTGCTATTTTTTCAATATCTGCTTGTGCAATTGATGCGTTAACATTAGCCTTTTTTTGCTCAGATAAATTTTCAAAAACAGAAATATTGGATTCCAGCAGCGGTTTGACTGACAACCGCCCCTGCACGACCACCTCGCCGCCGCCGTTGAGCCCGAGTGAATTGTCAGCCGAGATATCGATCTCGCCGCCCGTGGTACCGGCCCCTTTGGCGGTGGCCCCGGTGGCTTCAATATCGCTGGTGGGTGTGAGTTCTACCTTGGCTTTGCCGCGTAAAACCACTTTGCCGTTTTCGCCAATGATGGCGGAACTGGCCTGAATGCGGCCACTGTTTTTAACCAACCCCCCGTAAATGGAGATGTGTTTGGCCATCAGCGTGCCCAGGTTCACCGCCTCTTCGCTGCTGTTGCTGATCTCCACGCGGATCGACGGTTTGTCGATGTCGGCCACTTCCACGCTTCGCCCGGCGGCCAGCAAAATTTTGCCTTCGGGTGCAAAGATCAGGCCCGAGTTTTCAACGCGCGGCGCCACCAGCAGCACCTCGCCGCCCAGTGACGTGCGGATGCTGCCTTCATTGCGCACCGCGCCCGCGCCTGGGGTGTCGCCAAAACGCAGCCGGTTGTTCAAAAAGTCTTCGTTGGAGAGCTTGAGCGTGGAGGCCACCAGGCCCGCCACATCGACCTGCGAGCCCGCGCCAAACACGATGCCGTTGGGGTTGATCAAAAACACACGGCCGTTGGATTGCAGCTTGCCCAAAATTTCAGACGGATTCAGCCCAACCACGCGGTTGAGCACTTGGCTGGCGGCGTTTTGCTGCACAAAACGGGTCAGCTCATCACGCCCGATGTTGAACTGCTGCCAGTTGATGATGGTGCCCGGCGTGTTGGTGATGGTGAGCGTTTTGCCGCTTTGCAGAAAGTTGGCTTGCCCATTCACAACCTGCGGCGTGCCTTTGACCTGGGCTTGGGCACCCAACAACGTGCCCAAAGCCACACTGGCCAGGCCCGATACCGCCAACGCACCGGCCAAGCGGCGCAGCTTGAGCGCACGCCAGGCGGGCTTGAGCACGGAATCAAGCCATTGCCACAGGCGGGCCAGCAGCCGCATGAGCAGCGGCGATGCCGTGCGCTCATAACGGCGCGTGGCACTGCGCGGCGTGGCGATGCGGGCCATATTGATTTGCGGGGCGCGAATGGCGCGGGGGTTTCGGCGGGAAGGGCTGGTCATGCTATGGCCCCTTTATTGAAAATTCCAGATGAGTGTGGCGTGCAGGCGATGCGCACCGGCTTGTGTGCCCGTGCCGCCAGCGGTGTTGCGCAGGGCATGGCCCCAGTCCATCCGCAGGCTCAGGCTGCGGCCCCAAATGGCCCGCAGGCCCAGGCCAGCACTGGCGATCACTTGTTCAGGTATTTCGCCTGCTGCAGGTTGGTTGCGCGAGACCTGGGCGCCATCGACAAAGGCGAGCGGCACCAGCCGCCAGCTACCCGCATCAACCGGTGCGGCCCAAACTTCCAGGCCCAGGCGCAGGCCCTGGTCGCCGGCGATTTCACGTTCGCCGTAACCCCGTACCGAATCATTGCCCCCTACGCCAAATTGTTCGGCGGCAATCAGCAGATCCTGGCTGGTCTGGCCCGACACGGCGGCCCGCACGCTCCACTGCGAAGCCCAGCGCTCGGTCCAGTTCAGGTTGTATTTGAAGCTGCTGAAGTCGGCATTGGCGCCAGCGCGGCCACCGGGCTGGTTGAAATCGGCGGTGCTGCCGTTGGTCGGGTTGATCAGACCCGGCAGGTTTTTGCTGGCGGTGAGGGTTGCAGAAAAATCCCGCTCCACGCCACGCCAACTGCCTTGGTAACCCAGGCTCAGGGGCGTGGTCGACAAATCGGGCACCAAGCTGCCACCGGCCACGCCGGTTAGCGTCACCGAGTTGCCAAATTCGCGCCGATCCAGCCCCAGACTGACGCGGTGCTGCCAGTTGGCGCTGCCGTCCAAATAGTGCGTGTATTTGGCCCCGAATGTGCGGCCACCACCCGAGATGGCCAGATCGGGCCCACCCGCAGGTTGCGTGACTTTGCCGGAATCGACGGTGGAATAACTGGCGCTTAAATCCACTGCACCGCCCACACTGTAAAGTGGAATGCGGTAACCCAAACCCAAAATTCCTACCTGGCTCCAGTGGCCTGGGCTGGACATCAGCTGTAGCGAAAGCGCATGGTCGCGGTTAAACAGGTTGGCGTGCTGATAAACCAGACCCAGGCGGTATTTGCCGGTGCTTTCACTGCCGGTGTTGTCCAGCAGGGCCAGCCAGCGTTCAGGGTCTTCGGCCGTAACTTTCACAACCGCATCCGACAAACCCGTCACGGTATTGCGCCTGAATGTCACACTCGTGTTTTTGGCCCCGCTGTCGTTGGCCAGCATCAGGTTGCGGTTCAGTTCATCGGTGTTGGTGGTTTCGCCCGCGATCAAGGCAGGCATCGAATGGCGAATGTTCGCGGCATCGAAGAACTTGTTGTCTTCCACCACCACCTCACCCAACTTGCCCTCGACCACTTGCAGTGTTACCACGCCCGATTCAAGCTCTTGTTCAGGCACTTCAACCTTGACCGAACCAAAACCGGCGTTTGAATACGCTTTTTCCAGTGCCTCAATGGCCTGCTGGATGGTTTCGAAATCACTTTGCGGCCCGGTGTGCGGCTGGGTTGTGGGGCCCAAGCGGGCCGGGTCCAACAGCGTGTTGCCCAGCACTTTGTAGCCGGTGATGGAAAATTTGGTTTGCGCATCCGCGCTCGATGCGCACAATGCCAGCAGCACCAGCAACGCGACGACAAGCGGCTGCAACCAGATCTGCAGGGGCGGCCAAAGCCCAAGGCTCGGTTGCCCGCGCGGGGGCACCCCGCAAGCATGCGTGTAGGCGGTTGTCAATGAGCAAAGGTGCATGAATTGAACTTAAGCGTGGCAGCTGGCCGGTACTACACGCAGTTTAAGACTTTGTATAGCCTTTGTGTCGTGAGGAATTCCTCAGTTTGGCCCTGGAATTACATGGCCTTGAACAAGTGGGCCCACAGGCGGCTGATCGCAATTTTTTCGGGCCTGCTGCGCAATTGCAGCCACAGTTTGCCGGCCTCGTCGCGGCTTACTTGCCCGATTTGGCTGGCTTGAACCACGCTGCCACGGTGCACTTGCCAAAACTGCCGGGCGTCGAGCTGCGGCAGAAGTTCTTTTAACGACGTGCGGATGAGGTATTCGCGCTCGGCCGTCAGCACCCGGATGTATTTGTCAGCGGCTTCAAACCATACCACCTGGTTCACCGGCACCATGTGAACCGTGTTGCCCACCGAGGCGGGAATGACGCTGAGGTAGCCAGCCGGCTGGGTTGCCGGTGGTGGCTGCGCGGCTGCCGCGTGGGGCAGCGACTGTGCCAGCGCCCGCAATTGAGCCCAGGTGGCTTCAATATCGAAACCAGGCGGGGCCGGACTTGCCTTGGCCGCGTCGCGTGCAGCCAATCGTTCGCGTATTTTTTCAACGGTTTTGGCTAACCGGGCGCTTTGCACCGGTTTGAGCAGGTAATCCATCGCCTGGGCTTCAAACGCCTGCACGGCAAATTGATCGAACGCGGTCACAAAAACCAGCAATGCAAAGGCCTTGTCGGTCGGCCATTCGTCGGCCAATGCGAAGGCCGCTTCCAGCCCGCTCATGGCAGGCAACTGGATATCAAAAAACAGCACATCGGGCAGCCACTTCAGGCTGTGTTCAATGGCGGCTTCGCCGTCGCCAACCGTCGCCACCACGTTTAATTCAGGCCAGGCGCGCGTCAACTCGGCTTGCAGGGCGGCGGCCAGCAACGG
>JANOVW010000491.1:0-2555 GCA_031417575.1 Rhodoferax sp.
GTTGGCCACAGGCGGCTTCTCAGACGTGGTGATCAACACCGCATGGCTTGAAAATCTAATTGTGGAGAAATATTCAAGCAAATTAGAGTCATTATTCTCAAAAGAATTGCACAATAAGCTATTTAATTCATACCAAAATAAATTATAAATAAGTAATAATTTTAACAAAATTAATATAAGATACTCTTTGGAGAGGCGGGACTTTGGTGGCCCGCTTGAAACAGCGGGCGGTATCGCGCGCGCATTGCCCCAGCTGGACGACATTTTTTGGGTGTTGGCCGCCGATGTCTACACCCCTACGTTTCAGTTCACCGCCGCCGCAGTCGATACATTCAGAGCCAGTGGCAAACTGGCCCACCTGTGGCTGGTGCCCAACCCGGCGCACAACCCACAGGGCGACTTTGGCTTGTCTGCCGATGGCCTGGCATTGAACCTGCCCAAAACGTCGGCCGCGCCCAAGTTCACCTACAGCACCATTGGGCTGTACCGGCAAGCCTTGTTTGCGCCACCCTATTGCGATATTCCGCCCGGAAACCCACAGGGCATCAAGGCCGCATTGGCCCCTTTGTTACGCCAGGCCATGGATAACCAGCAAGTAAGCGCCGAGCTGTTTTCCGGCGCCTGGACCGACGTCGGCACGCCTGAGCGTTTGCAACAACTTCAATGACCGGTTGAAATAACTCCGTCAAATTCATTTTGATACCGCCTTTGACACCAAAAACAGATTTTTTGGTATCATTCCAGCATGATTGTGGTCGATACCAACGTGTTCATTGGTGCTTGCCAAGGCCAAAGCGCATCAAACCGGCTCATCGCACTGTGTATTCAAGGGCGGGTTACGCCGGTGATGGGGTCTGCCCTGATGTTGGAATATGAAGACGTGATGGCGCGCACCGGTTTGTTTCAACACAGCCGTTTGAATCCTGATGAACGCAATGAGTTGCTTGATATTTTCCTGGCCCAGGCAGTTTGGCGCAAAACCTACTATTCTTGGCGTCCGAACCTGCGCGACGAAGGCGACAACCCTGTGGTGGAGTTGGCCATCGCCGCACGCGCTACCCATATCGTGACCTGGAACACCCGAGACTTCGCAGATAGAGAAATGCGGTTCCCCCACTTGCGAATAGCAACTCCCGCCGATTTTTTGAAGGAAATGACATCATGAGCGCCCTGACTTTGCGGCTACCCGACGACAAACATGAACGGCTCAAAGCCCTCGCGCTTCAGCGAGGTGTCAGCCTGGCCCGATTGCTGGATGAGCTGACCACGCAAGCGCTGGTGGAATTTGATGCCGAAACCCGATTTACGCTGCGTAGCCAACGCGGACTTAATCGGGTGGATCGCGGGCTGGCCCTGCTGCAACAGGCCCAGGGAGCGTCCGCATGAACACGCCATCCATCTACGCCCGCCGCCGCGCAAAACTGGCCCAACTGATCGGCCCACGCGGCATTGCCATCGTGCCTACCGCGCCTGAACGCCCGCGCAACCGCGACAGCGATTTTTTGTACCGGCATGACAGCTACTTTTATTACCTGACCGGCTTCACCGAACCCAATGCGTGGCTGGTTATCACCGGCGACGGACGTTCCACCCTGCTTTGCAACCCCAAAGACCTGGAGCGCGAAGTGTGGGATGGCATCCGCCTGGGGCCTGACGCCGCACCCGCCGCGCTGGGCATAGACACCGCGTTTTCCGTGGCTGCGCTGGATACCGAATTACCCAAGCTGCTGGACAACCGCGACGTGGCCTGGTTCCCCTTTTCCACCCACAAAGGGCTGGAAACGCGGGTCGACGGCTGGCTGCAATCGCTGCGGGCCCGGGTGCGGTTTGGCGCGGTCTGCCCGGATCGGCAAAACGACCTGTGCACCTTGCTGGACGAAATGCGCCTGGTCAAAGACGCACATGAACAAGATGTGATGCGCCGCGCTGCCAAGATCAGCGCCGGGGCGCACATCCGCGCCATGCAGTTGTCGGCCCGCATGTTGCGCGAAGGCAAAGAGGTGCGCGAATACCACCTGGACGCCGAGCTGCTGCATGAATTCCGCCTGCACGGCTCGCAATACCCGGCTTACGGCAGCATCGTCGCCGCCGGTGCCAACGCCTGCGTGCTGCACTACCGCGCCGACGCAGCGCCGGTGCGCAGTGGCGAGCTGGTGCTGATCGACGCCGGTTGCGAACTGGACAGCTACGCCAGCGACATCACCCGCACCTTCCCCGCCAACGGCAAGTTCACCGGACCCCAGCGCCAGTTGTATGACCTGGTGCTGGCCTCGCAGCAAGCGGCGGTCGATGCCACCAAAGCCGGCGCCCGTTTTACCGACCCACACGAAGCCAGCGTGAACGTGTTGGCCCAGGGCATGCTGGACTTCGGTTTGCTCGACAAAAACAAGGTGGGCGGCCTGCAAGACGTGATTGACAACCGCAGCTACTTTCAGTTTTACATGCACCGCACCGGCCACTGGCTGGGCCTGGATGTGCACGACCCCGGCCAATACCTGGAGCCGTCGCAACTGGGTGAAACCAGTGTGCGCAAAGACGCGCTCACGGGTGAGACC
>JANOVW010000492.1:0-2635 GCA_031417575.1 Rhodoferax sp.
TTCCAGGCTTCATGCAAGGCATCGTCATTCAAGCCAGGCAATGCACCCCACTGAACCGGCACCCAACGGCTTTTGGCACGGACGAGGGGCAGCGGCGGCGCAGGCTCACCAGGGCTGACTTCAAGCGTTGGCGCTGCAACTTGCGGGGCCTGAGCATTCGCCGAAACCCCCAGCACTGCAAGCAACCCCAACACGGCAAAACCAGCCACCTTCCCTACAATCAGCATCCTGCGATCAAAACCCTGCTGTCTGATTTTGAGGCCGCTCAAGCGTTGACGCCAACCCGAAGGACCCCCCCGCGTGGAACTACTCTTGCTCGAAGCTCTAGGTGCCCTGGTGGTCTTGATTGGCATTGTCTGGTGGACGATGTTCGCGGGTCGGCGCTCTGGAGATCGAATAACTAATACCGAAGAAAATAAAAAAGAATAAAGGGCAAATTGTTTTTGTAATAATTGCACAACGTGCTACTTATTTTGTAGTAAATTTGCCAATTCTACAGCCGATTTTATTTCCATTTTCTCAAATACACGGGATCGGTGAACCTCTACCGTGCGCACGCTGATCGCCAATTGATCGGCGATCAGTTTGTTGGGCAAGCCTTGAACCACCCGCTGCATCACGTCTTTTTCCCGCTCGGTCAATCCCGCAAGTCGGGCCTGTACGCTGTCCAACACGCTGCGTTGCGCCAGTATCTGTGCTGACTGGTTGATGGCCTGCCCAACGCGGTCAACCAGCAGGTTGTCAGAGAAGGGTTTCTCACAAAAGTCAAACGCGCCCCGTTTGACCGAAGCCACCGCAGTCGGCACATCGGCATGCCCGGTCAGAAAGATCACTGGCATCGCCAAGTGCAACTCCCGCACCACCAACCGTTCAAACAGTGCCAGCCCGCTCATGCCTGGCATCCGCACGTCCAACAACAAACACGCCGGTTTGCGCATGCGGCTTTCAGCGCCCAAATGGGCTTCAAACACTTCAGCGCTGGCGAAGCTCTGGCTCGGGTAGCTACGTGAGCGTAACAACCAGGCCAAGGCATCGCGGACACTTGCATCGTCATCCACGATGTAAACAAGGGCGTCCAGGGCAGGTTGCATGGTTACGGGCGATGGTATGTCATACCGGCTCGGTGGCATATTCCGGTTTGACGGGCTGGGTGCGGCTCAGTGACGCTGTGCCCAGGGGCAATGTAAAGCTGAACACCATGCCTTGTGGATGATTCGCCTCAAGCGACAACGCGCCGCCGTGTTGCTCCACCACCGTTCGACACAGGCTCAAACCCAGGCCCATGCCTTCTGCTTTGGTCGTGAAGAAAGGCGTGAAGAGTTTTTTCTGTACCTCGTCGGTCATGCCCAAACCCAAATCGCGAATCGAAAATCGGACAAAACCGGCCGATGAAGGCGCATGGCTGTCTACACCGTCTTGGGCCAATGAAGCCGCCATCCACAGGGTTCGATGGTGAACCGCCGGGTCGTCCATGGATTGCATCGCATTGCGCGCGAGATTGAGAATCACCTGCTCCACCATGGTTCGATCACACAAAACCGTCGGCAAATCAAGCGCCACGTCAACCTGCACACGCACCCCCAGTTTGCGCGCTTGCAGGGTGACCAGTGGCAGCACGGCTTCAACCAGGCTGCGCGGCGCCATGGGCTCGCGTGTGCCCTCGCGGCGGCGTACGAAGTCATTCACGCTTTTGATGACCCGCCCGGCCCGCTCCGCCTGCTCAGCGATGCGTTCAAACGCGGATTTCAACTCACTTTGCAATACCGACAGCCGATTGCCCGGTTCCGGCAAAACGCTCGCTTTCGGCTCAGGAACCGTCTGATCCAGCAAGTTGACAGAACCAGCGGCATAACTCGATATGGCGGCCAACGGTTGGTTGAGCTCGTGGCTCAGCAAAGATGCCATTTCACCTACCGTTGCCAAACGCGCGGTAGCCTGCAAGCGCTCTTGGCTGGCCCGGGATTGCTCCTGGACACGTCGCTGCTCGCTGATGTCCAGAAAGGCACTCATCCAACCCGTTTGGCGCCCGTCCGCGTCAATCAAAGGCGCTTCGATGATGAGAACCGGAAATTGCGTGCCATCCTTGCGCATAAAGACCGATTCAAACCCTTCGCGCGGGGGCACACGGCCCGCGAGCCGAATCGCCTGCCGCTGCGCATACTCGTCGACCAAGGCAAGCGGCCAATAGGGCGCTGTGTTGCCAGCCTGAATCAATTCAGCAGCGCTGAACCCGACCATCTCGCAAAACGCCGGGTTGACGTAATGGGTGTTGCCATCCAGATCCCGCGCCCGCAGCCCGGTGACCAACGAATCTTCCATCGCTTTTCTGAACGCCAGCGCCTGCGCCAACTCGCGCTCCGCCTTATGGCGCCGGCGCATATCCTTGCCCAAGAGCGCCACCACCGAAACCAGGGCAATCGACATGACCAAAACCAACACGGTCATCAGGTTGGGGAACAGATCGGGCGCAGCCCGCCAGCTGGTCATGCGCAGCAGCAGGGTGTTGCCTGGCAGGTCGAGCACCTGTTGGGTTACGAAGGTGCGACTCGCCCGCGCGCCCCCTGCGCGCAATGCCAAGCGGGTTCCGTCTGCCTCGGTAAATAAAACCTCACGGTTGCCGGTCACGCTATGCAGC
>JANOVW010000493.1:0-1744 GCA_031417575.1 Rhodoferax sp.
CGCCCGGTGGTGCCAATTTTGGCGCTGCCGCCCTGCTCGCGGGCGGCTTCACGGGCGACATCGAGTGCGGCGTGAAAAGGCAAAATAAGCGGGCAGGCTTCGCTGACGCGCAGGCGCGAACGCACCTCAACGCCCACTTTCTCCAGCCCCAAAATCTCTTCAAACAGTTTGGCGGCCGACAGCACCACACCGTTGCCGATGTAACACTTCACCCCTGCGCGCATGATGCCGCTGGGGATGAGGTGCAGCGCCGTTTTTACACCGTTGATCACCAGCGTATGCCCGGCATTGTGGCCGCCCTGGAAACGCACCACACCCTGGGCGCTTTCAGTCAGCCAATCGACCAATTTGCCCTTGCCCTCGTCGCCCCACTGCGTGCCGACCACGACAACGTTTCTGCCTTTGTTCATGACTATCCTGAAAATGGAATTAAAAAAGAGGAATACGACCGGTTTGGAACGGACGTTTTAAATACCTTGAACGGCCCACTGCCCGTTGACCAGCGTCAATTGGCGGTCACAGGCGAATTCGTCGACCTCGTTGTCATGCCCCGGCAACATGCACACCACGGTTTCACCCCGTTCACGCAGTGCAGCAATGGCACGGCGCAACTCGGCCGATTCATTCCACGGGGCGCGGACAGCAGCCCGCAGCGTCTGCGGGCCGGTGGCCCCCACAATCGCCTTGATATCCAGGCTAAAACCCACAGCCGGGCGGTTACGGCCAAACACCGCGCCCACTTCGTCGTAACGCCCACCGCGCACCAGCGCATCGTTGGCGCCTTTGGCATAGATGGTGAAACGCGGGCCGCTGTAATAAGCATTGCCACGCAAATCGGCCAGATCAAAACTGACCTCTGCGCCTTCAACATGGCGGCTGAGCCAACGCAGATTGGCCAGCGCCTCGTGCAAGGCGGCAGAAGGCGGCAGGGCTTTTTCAGCCACATCCAGCACCTGGGCATCGCCATACAGGTTGACCAAAGCAGCCAGGCCCGCGCGTGAAGCCGCCGGAAAACCTTGAGTTAAAACCGCCAGATCACTGCCATTTTTGGCCGCCAACACGGCCTGAATCTGCGCCATTTGATCGGCCGGCAAGTTAACGCCGGCCAGCAGCGATTTGACGATACGGGCATCGGCCAAATCCACACTCAGGCCCTGCACACCAGCGGTTTTAAGGCAATCCAGCGCCAATTGCAGGGCTTCCAGGTCGGCCTCCAGCCCGGCGTGGCCAAAAATTTCGGCACCAAACTGCAACGGCTCGCGGGTGGCGTGGGGCTTGTCGGGCCGCGTGTGCAGCACCGGGCCGCAGTAACACAGGCGGGTTACGCCCTTGCGGTTGAGCAAATGGGCATCAATGCGGGCAGCTTGCGGCGTGGTGTCGGCCCGCAGGCCCATCATGCGGCCCGAGAGCTGGTCAACCAGTTTGAAGGTTTGCAGATCAAGTGCTTCGCCAGTACCCGTGAGCAGCGATTCCAGGTGCTCCAGCAGCGGCGGCATGACCAGCTCATAACCATAGCACCGCGCCATATCCAGCAAGCCCCGGCGCAACTCTTCGATGTGGCGGGCCTGGGACGGTAAGACATCGGCAATATGATCCGGCAGAACCCAGGCTGACATTTAGATTTGGGAGGCTGTTAAAAACGATATTCTACCGGGCGAGGGTTTGCGTTTTGCATCAGGCCCGTCACTTGCGTGGCTGGCGTTATGCCTCACAGGCCATTCGCTTAAAGCCTCGCAATGTCGAT
>JANOVW010000494.1:0-11823 GCA_031417575.1 Rhodoferax sp.
ACCGTACCCACAAAACTGCAAACAGCGCCCACCCGTTTGTCTTGTTGGCGCAGGTTTGCGAGTTCCTGGCCAAGGTCAAAATCTGCCACTTGAATGGCAACGCGGGGCAGGTTCATGGCCGTGTTATCACCCGCTGCCGTCATGCACACTGCGGCTGTACAGATTCCGGGTGAACATAGGGCTTGGCAACCTGCCCGGTGGGTTCATCGTAACCGACTTCTTTCAGAAACAACGCCAAAGCCGTGTCCATGCTTTGGGCATGCCCGGCAAACCAGATCCCCAGTTCACGCGCCAATTGGCGCACCATATCCAAGTTGCCCGCCTCGCCCCGCCGGGCACCTTCACGCATTACCGCCAAGATGGAATCGTGCTCGGTCGTGTGGCAACCACCGGGCGGAAAAGCCGCATCTCGCATCCATTTGTCTTCCCGGGCAAAGTGATCTTCCGTGTGGGCGATCACCGACTGCCAAACCGGGAGCAAATCAGCGTCAGGGGCTTGCCCCGCTTGCGCCAACAGGTCGACGAATTCGCGGTGCGTTTCGTCCATGTAATCCAGGCCAAGTTCAAGGTCTTCAGACCATTGCAATGTTGTCATGGGCAGATGATAACTTTGACGCGTACCTGGCCGCCGCGCGGCTCAAAAACGTCGGTGCTGCTAAAGGCTTATTGAGGCCCGAGCGTTTTGATCAGCGCAGCCAATTGATCAACCTCAGCGGGTTTCAGGTTGGTGAGCGGGGTACGCACCGGCCCGCCGTCGCGGCCCACAATCTTGGCGCCGGCTTTGATGATGCTCACGGCATAACCCGGTGATTTGTTGCGGATCGCCAGGTAAGGCATGAAAAAATCGTGCAACAGCCGGTTTTGGGTGGCGAAGTCGTCGTTGGCCACGGCGCGGTAAAAATCCATGGCCGTCCTCGGAATGAAGTTGAAAACGGCCGATGAATACACTGGCGTGCCCATGGCCTTGTAGGCGGCGGCATAGACTTCAGCCGTCGGCAAGCCGCCCAAATAGGCAAACCGATCGCCCATGCACTGGTAAATGGCAACCATGGTTTCGATTTCACCCAGGCCGTCTTTGAAACCAATCAGGTTCGGGCACCGCTCAGCCAGTTTCATTAAAGAATCCGGCGTGAGTTTGCAAACGTTGCGGTTGTAGACGATGACACCAAATTTCACACTTTTACACACCGCCTCGACATGTGCCACCAGCCCGTCTTGCGAGGCTTCGGTCAAATAGTGCGGCAGCAACAAAATGCCATGCGCACCCAACCGTTCTGCCTCCTGCGCACAGGCAATGGCGAAGCGGGTGGGCCCGCCTACACCCGCAATGATGGGCACTTTGCCTTTGCAGGTGTCAACCGCCGTCTTGATGATGTGCGGGTATTCGTCTGCAGTCAGCGAGAAAAACTCACCGGTTCCACCCGCAGCAAACAAGGCGGTTGCCCCATAGGGTGCCAGCCATTCAAGACGTTCGATGTAGGTTTTGGGCCGGAAATCGCCCTGCTCGTCAAAATCGGTGATCGGGAAAGAAAGCAGGCCACTGCCGATGATTTTTTTGAGGTCTTGTGGGTCCATAGACAGATTCAGGATTCAGGATTCAGGATTTAATATGAGGGGACACTTCCAGAAATTCGATAGCAGGGATGCAGTGCAAGGCGCAAACCACAGACATGCTCTTGCATGGCGAGGATTTGCAACGCCGCAATGCGCCCTGATATCGGATTTATGGAAGTGTCCTCAGGTGATGGGAGCCGGGTTAAAAAGTACGAGCGCGTTGTGCAGCTTCCATTTCTCGGCCCACGTCTTTTTGCGCCCACTGGCTACCTGTAGCAGCAGCTCAAACATCTCCTGGCCCAGTTGGGCAATGGTCACCTCACCGTCGGCGATGCGACCGGCATTCACGTCCATCAGGTCGTGCCATCTGCGCGCCAAGTCGGTGCGGGTAGCTACTTTGACAACCGGGCATTGCGCCAACCCGTAGGGCGTTCCCCGCCCGGTGGTGAACACATGCAGGTTCATACCGGCCGCCAGTTGCAGCGTGCCGCAAATGAAATCGCTGGCGGGGGTGGCGGCATAAACCAGGCCCGATAATTTTCTGTCTGACAATTTTTCGCCAGGCGGCAACACGCCGCTGATAGCCTGGCTGCCGCTCTTGATGATGGAGCCCATGGCTTTTTCCACGATGTTGGACAACCCACCCGCCTTGTTGCCCGGTGTGGTGTTGGCGCTGCGATCCACCTTGCCGCGTTCCAGGTAAGCGTCGTACCAGCCCAATTCGCGGATGATGTCCTGCGCGACGGCAGGTGTTGCGGCCCGCGAAGTGAGCTGTTCCACTGCGTCGCGTACCTCTGTGTTTTCTGAAAACATCACCGTGCCACCGGCCCGCACAATCAGATCGGCCATGTGCCCGACGGCCGGGTTGGCCGTGACACCGCTGAAAGCGTCGGAGCCGCCGCATTGCACGCCCACCACGAGTTTGGAGGCGGGTACGGTTTGGCGCTTGCGCGCGTTCAGGCGCGTGAGGTGGGTTTTGGCGCGGGCCAAGATGTCGTCCAGCATGGACATAAAACCCACGTGGGCGTCATCTTGCAGGCAAACCGTGTCCAGCACCGGGTTGCGTTCGTCCACAATCGCAAAACTGCCGGGTGGCATCAACCGGTCAGGCTGCAGCTTCTCGCAGCCCAGGCTAACCACCATTACTTCGCCGCCAAAGTTGGGGTTACGGCTAATGTTGCGCAGGGTGCGTATCGGAATCTCGGCGCCCGGCACGTCAATTGCCACACCGCAACCATAGGAATGCTCCAACCCAATCACGTCGTCTACATTCGGGAACAGGGGCAACAACTCATCCTTGATACGCGTCACCGCCTGCTCAACGACTCCGGCCACACACTGCACGGTGGTGGTAATTGCCAAGATATTCCGGGTGCCCACCGAACCATCGGCGTTGACATAGCCTTCAAACGTGAAACCTTCCAGCGGTTCAAAAACCGGTGGCTTTACCGTGGCCATGGGCAGACCGACCAGCGACCGCGCGGCGGGCATGTCCAGCAAGCGCTCGTGTACCCAGCGGCCTGCCGCAATGTCTTGCCTGGCGTAACCGATGGGTACGTTGTAGCGCAGCACCGCCTCGCCTTTTTTGAGATCACACAAGGTGACCTTGTGGCCTTGGGGTACTTTGTCGAGCAAGGTCAGCCCGTCATCGACCCGGGTACCCGCTGGCAGGCCGCCATCATTCACCACAATGGCAACGTTGTCGTTGGCCGTCATGCGGATGACGCGAGGAAGCGCGTTCACGTCACGGGCATCCATCATTTGGCCAGCAACAGGCCCGGCAACCATAGCGACAAGGCGGGGATGTAAGTCACCATGGCCAGCACAAACAGCATGGCGATGAAAAACGGACCCATCGCCTTGACCACCGTTTCAATCGGCAACTTGGCAATGGCCGCGCCGACGAACAGCACACCACCCACTGGCGGTGTCAGCAGGCCGATGCCGAGGTTCACCATCATGATCATGCCGAAATGCACGGGGTCAATACCCAACGCGGTGACCACCGGCAGCAGGATGGGTGTCATGATCAGGATCAGCGGCGCCATGTCCATCAAGGTGCCCAAGATCAGCAGCAGGATGTTGATCAAAAACAGGATCACATATTTGTTGCTGGAGAAGGTGGTGAAGGCGGTGGTGATCTGCGCCGGAATCATCATCAGCGTCATGATGTAGCCAAAACTCGCGGCAAAACCAATCAGGATCATCACGATCGAGAGCGTCTTGACGGTGCGGTGCATCAGCTTGGGCAGGTCTTTCCACTTGTAGTCGCGGTAGATGAACATGGTGACGAAGAAGGCCCAGATCACCGCGATGGAGGCCGATTCTGTGGCGGTGAAAACGCCCGACAAAATGCCGCCCAGAATGATGAACATGGTCATCAGGCCCCACAAGGCGTCGATGACGATCTTGATCGCCTGCTTGAACGGAATGACATCACCCTTGGGGAAATTGCGTTTTTTGGCGATGAACAGGCACATCACCGCCAGCGTCAGGCCCAGCAGCAGCCCAGGCAAGATGCCGGCAATAAACAACGCAGCGATTGACACCCCGCCACCCGCCGCCAGTGAATAGATCACAGCGTTGTGGCTGGGCGGAATCAAGATCGCTTGCACCGAACCGCTGATGGTGACGGCGGTGGCGAATTCACGCGGGTAGCCTTTTTTCTCCATCTCGGGGATCAGCACCGAGCCGATCGAGGCGGTGTCGGCCAGCGACGAACCTGAAATAGCACCAAAAAAGGTGGAAGCCAAAATATTGACCAGCGAGAGGCCGCCGCGGATAAACCCGACCAGCACGCCCGCAAAAGCCACCAGGCGGCGCGACATGCCGCCTTCAGCCATGATGGCCCCGGCCAGCACGAAGAAGGGAATTGCCAGCAGCGAAAACTTGTTCACGCCAGAGGCAATCTGGATCATGATGGCATCCAGGGGAATGTCGATCCACCACGCGCCAATGAGAGAGGCCAGACCCAGGCAATACGCTACGGGCAGGCCAAACAGCATCAAGATGACGAATGAACCGAGAAGAATAAAAGCATCCATGGCGTTTTTTGTCCTTATTCCAAACCGGCTTCGAGTTCTGCATCGCCTTGCACGGCGCGGCGTTGGCTCTGGTCACCGTACAACAGGTTTTCCAGGACAAAAATCAGGGTAATGACCCCCGCAATGGGCACGGGCAAATAGGCTACCCCGGCCCGCATGGACGGAATGTCCGGGATACTCTGGCCCCAGGTGCTCATGACCAGTGTGGTGCCGTAATACGCCATGAACAGGGCCACCAGGCCCATCAGCACGGTCATCAGTTTGGCCACAAGCGGCTGAAGGCCCGTGGGCAGGCGGCTGGTGATCATGGCCACCGCAATGTGCGAACCCGCCCGATAAGCGCTGGCCGACCCCAGAAAGGTGAACAGCACCATCAGCAGGATGGAAACGGGTTCGGGCCACTGCGAGCCCGAACCCAGCACATACCGCGTGAAGATGCCCCAGGGGATGATGAGCGACATCACGGCAATGCTCAAACCTGCCACCCAGACGCAGGCTGAATACAGCCCGTCGTTGAATCCCAAAACGACATCTTTCATGCTTTGTCCAATTTACAGCGGATTACTTCGTGGCTTCGATTTTTGTCATCAAGTCCACCAGCTTTTCGCCGTACTTGGCCCGCACCGGTGCGGTGGCATCAAAGAAGGGCTTTTGGTCTACCGCGACAAACTCGATGCCGGCGGCCTTGAGCTTGGTGACGTTTTCAGCCACAGCCTTGTCCCACATGCCGCGCTGCTCCATCTGCGCTTCGCGCGAGAGTTTCTTCACCAGATCCTGGTCGGCCTTGGACAGCTTGTCGTAGCTGATTTTGGACATCACAAAAATCTCGGGGATGATGAGGTGGTTGGTTTGCGCGTAATACTTGGCGGGCGTGTTGTAGTGGTTGGCCGTGACGTAGCTGGGCGGGTTGTTTTCAGCGCCGTCGATCACGCCGGTCTGTAGTGCGGTAAACACCTCGCCGTAGGCCATGGCGATGCCGTTGCCGCCCATGGCATTCATGGTGTCCACAAACAGGGGGTTACCCATCATGCGAACCTTCTGGCCTTTGAGGTCAGCCGGGGTGGTGACTTTTTTCTTGGTGTAGAGGCTGCGCGAGCCACCATCCATAAAGCCAAGCCCGACCAGCCGTGCCGGGCTGTTGGTGACCTTGTCCAGGATTTCCTGGCCGATGGGCCCGTCAATCACGGCGCGCATGTGGGCTTCATTGCGGAAAACAAAGGGCATGTTGAACACATTGACTTCGTTGACGATGGGGCCAATTACCCCCAGCGAAATGCGGGCGATCTGGATGGCGCCGAGCTGGACTTGCTCTACGGCTTCTTTTTCTTGCCCCAGCACAGCGCCGGGGAAGGTCTGGATCTTGATACGGCCATTGGTGGCGGCATCGAGCTTTTTGCCCATGCTTTCAATGGCGGCAACCGTGGGGTAACCGGCCGGGTGGGTGTCATGCGACTTGAGCACAACGTTCTGCGCCTGCGCGGTGAACGAAATACTCATTGCAAAAGCGGCGGTTGCAAGCGCAACAAAACTGCGGCGAAGGGTCATGGTTTTCTCCTGGTTAAAACGGTTGGGAAACACGGGGACTGACGAAGGAAAGCCTGGGCAACGAACCAGCCTAATCAACGTGGACCAGGCAGCGAACTATTGCCAAGGCCCAAACGAGTTGGCCTGTTTTTTCAGCCTTGCGGCGTAGCGTAGGGCCCTTTGACCACATAAGCGCCACCCTGAAACTGCACAGCCGGATCGGCCAGGTTGGGCGCGGCGGTTTTGGCATAGAGCGCTTCGCGGTAGCTGTCGGCACTGTCTTGCGGCACATAACCGATGTGGTTGGCGGGCCAGTTGTCCCACCAGGTCACTGAATTTTTGGACATGCCGTAGATGATGGAATGCCCCAGCACCGGCGTCGTCAGGCAGGCCGTGAGCAAACGGTACAGATCGCCGAAACTCAGCCAACTGGCCAGCATGCGCCGGTCAATCGGCTCGGGGAAACACGAACCGATGCGCAGGCAAGCGGTTTCAATACCGTAGCGGTCGAAATAGAAGCGCGAGATGTCTTCGCCAAAAGCCTTGGACACACCGTAGTTGCCATCGGGCCGGGGGTTGGCCAGCGGGGTAATGGTTTCAGATTGTTTGTAAAACCCGGTGGCATGGTTGGAGCTGGCAAAAATGATGCGCTGGGTACCCTGTTTGCGGGCAGCTTCATACAGGTTGTACATCCCCACGATGTTGGCCTGAAGGATGGGCCCAAACGGCCCTTCCACTGAGACACCCCCAAAATGCACCACCGCATTCACGTCTTTAAGCAAGGCCAACACCGCTGCTTCGTCGCCGAGCTCCGCCAAAGTGACCTCTTCATGGCTTTGGGCGGCACCCAAAGCCTGTCGGTCTGACAGACGCAGCACCTCACAATTGCCTTTAAGCAGCGGGCGCATGGCAGTGCCGAGTGAGCCGGCGGCACCGGTCATCAAGATTCGATGGTGGGTTTTTATCGTCATGGCGAATTGATGGGGTTTAAAAGGCTTGATATAGGTTGTCCGATGACTTAGAATTTTATTTTATTCAAACCCTTTGTCAAGCCCCGCCGCCCATTTACCAATCCTGACTTACCCCAATGTCTGCCCAACCGTTGGCCTCATCTGCCACCCTTCCTATCGACCCGTTGGGCGCAAGCCTTGTCGCATCGGTCGGACCAAAAACGATTCCGGCGACACTTACCCGCCGACCCAAGGGTTTGGTCGATGAAGTCGTTCTGGCGCTGGGCACGCAGGTCAAAAGCGGCGAACTGAAGGTGGGCGACAAGTTGCCCACAGAATCTGAAATCATGGCGCGATTTTCGGTAAGCCGAACCGTGGTGCGCGAGGCACTCTCCAAGTTGCAAGCGGCGAGTTTGGTTGAAACACGGCACGGTATTGGCACTTTTGTGATGAATCGCCCAACGCCCGGCAACTTCTCGATTGCCCGAAACGACCTGGCCACCGTGGCAGACGTGATCGCCGTACTGGAGCTGCGCATCAGCCTGGAAACCGAAACCGCCGGCCTTGCCGCCCAACGCCGCACCGAGGCGCAGCTGGAGGCCATGCAGGCCGCACTCGCCAGCTTTCAAGAATCGATTGAAGCCGACTCTGACGCAGTACCGAGTGATTTCGCATTTCACATGGAAGTGGCCCGCGCCACCGCCAACCCGCACTTTGCCGATTTGATGACCTATCTGGGCACCATGATCATTCCACGTACCCGCGTGGGCACGTTGCAACAAACGTCCGAGGGACGGCTGGTTTACCTGCAGCGGGTTCACTCGGAGCATGAAAGCATTTTGAATGCCATACGCCAGCAAGATGCCGAGTCTGCCCGCGCGGCCATGCGTACGCACCTGAGCAACAGCCGCGAGCGGCTGCGCCGGGCACAGCATTCTGGATAATTAACTATCTGAAAGAAAATTTGCAAGATTTTCAGCTATTTTGTATTAGATATAATTGCACAACTAGCTATGTAATATATAGTTATTTTGTATTTTTTATATAAGTTTATTGTTTAAAAATTTTAATTTTATATATTTTTTCAGTGCTTTTGATCGTCAAAGCGTGTTTTGCCCCTTTCAATGCGCGACGCATCATCGACGCACTCCCAGGATTTTGGCGGGTGTCACTGGATGGCTCAAAGCCACGTCAACTCATATGATGACTGATGAATACTAGGCTATTCAATCCTCGATTAGCATCATGCCATGCCTCTTATCGACCATCAAACACCCCCTCCCCCAAAACCGAATAACAACACCGACCCACAAGCCGCCCGAGCAGCCTTTTGGGCGGGGGCCAAAGAAATTCTGATCGTTGCCCCATCCTACATCCCCTTTGCCGTGGTGTGCGGCGTAGCCTCCACCCAGGTTGGCATGACCACCGGTGCCGCACTGGCCTTGCCTGCTTTGGTATTTGGCGGTTCCGCACAAGCTGTACTGATGCAGTTTCTGCAAAGTTCGGCCTCCATTTGGGTCGCGGTTTTATCGGGCTTGGTGGTGAATTTGCGCATGGCCATTTACAGTGCTGCGATGGCCCCGCGCCTGCGCCACCTGAGCACACCCCGGCGCATGCTGGCGGCAGCCTTCCTGGTAGACAACACTTTTGCTTACCTGCAACGGCGCACTGAATCGGATCCGCAAGACCAATACCTGCTCTCTTACTACGCAGGCATCACGGCGATTTTGTGGCCCTGCTGGATTTTCTTTTGCGCCGTCGGCGTATTGGCTGGCAATGTGGTGCCCGCGCACTGGCAGCTGGAGTTTGCAATACCGTTGTCGTTCATTGCCATGTTGGTTTATGCCGTACGCAACCTGCCGCTCTTGGCCGCCGCGTTCATGGGCGGGTTGGCCAGTGTTGTGTTGTTTGATGTTCCGCTCAAATTGGGGCTGATTGCCGCCTGCCTGATCGGCATGGCGGCTGGTTTGTTGACCGAAAAAGTCCGGCCACAGCGGGGCGCCCAACCATGAGCGCGTGGCAAAGCTGGGCCATCGTGGCGGCGATGGCGATTGGCACCTTTTTGATTCGTTATTCGTTCATCGGCTTCTTCGCCAACCGCGATATTCCGCCATGGCTTGAACATGCATTGAAGTTCATGGTTCCGGCCATTTTTGCCGCCATTGTTTGCAGTGGCGTGGTCATGGTTGGCGGCAAGATCGCCGGTTGGGCCTACTGGCCCCGTTATGTGGCGGCGCTGGTTGGCTTGGGTTTCGCGCTCAAAACCAATGGCAATATCATCTGGACGGTAAGCAGCGGCATGGCCTGCCTGCATGGGCTGACCTGGCTGGCATCCCGTTAAGGGTCCCCGCCCGCTTCAAGGGGGCGAGGTCAGGGCTCGACGCCCGGCCGGTAGTCATCGCTGGTTACCAACTTCCACCGCCCGGCAAATACCGTGGCCAACAGGGCTGCAAAACCCGCCAAACACAGCATGGCCCAGGCCTGGAGCCAGCCGTTGTCAAACGCGCCAAACAGGCTGGCCCGAAATGCCTTCACGACCCATGTGAAAGGCAGCCAGTGGTGCACCGCCTGGAAAAAATCGCCCGTCAACTCAATCGGCATCACACCACCACCCGCTGCCAACTGCAGCGTGAGCAGCAACACGGCAATCAGTTTTCCGGCTTCTCCAAAAGCGCGCAAGAGCAGCATCACAATCGCCAGGAAGGCCATGCCTGCGCCCACCAGGGTCAATGCAAAACTGGTGAAGTTGGGGGCCCGGATGCCCAGGCCATAAACCAGCATGAGAAATGTGAGAACCACCTGCACCATCACCAACCCGGCCGGCAAGGCCAATTTCCCAAGCGTCCGCGCGAGGCTCGAAGCATCCGCATGGCTGGCCAACAGGAGCTGCATGTTGAACAGGTAGGTGGTCATCACCGCGCCAAGCCATAGCGCCATGGCCACCATATTCGGCGCAAAAGCGCTGCCGTTGTTGGCAACTGGGGCCAGTATGTCCAGTTCAGGCTGAACCGAATCAGCAAGGCCCTTGGCGTTGCCATCCAGCGCACCCGGGCCGGCTGGCAGCACCGCACCCACCAGTTCAATACCGCTGCGCACCCGTCGGATGCCCTCGGCCAAGGCCTTGTTGGCGGCTGCAAAACTGTCAAGCTGGCTATCTTCGGGCAACTTCTCAAGGCTGGTGCGCAAGGTGTCGCCCAAACCGGTGGCACCATCCACCAGTTTGGTGCCGTTGGTTTCAATCCGGCCCGCGCCACGGTTCAGGCGCGTATTGGTATCAAGCGCCAACTGCAAGCCCTGGCGCAACTGCAGGCTGCCACCAGCCAACTCCGCCACCGCTTTCAGGGTTGGCTCACCCAATTGCGGCAGCAGGCTGGCCTGATCGTTGAGCAATGCTGCCCCGTCAGACAGCTTCACCGCGCCAGCATGCAATTGCTCTAGCCCGGTGCCCAACTCTTTTTGAACGACGGCCATTCTCTGGGTTCCGTTCTTGAAGGACTTCAGCTCGGCCTCTGGAGGCAATTTGTCCTTCAAACCCCGAAGGCCTGCTGCAAGCTGCTTGATGCCACCTGACAATTGCAACGCCGCCGCACTGTTCTTCTGGGAACCATCTTCCAGCGCCAGGACACCACTGAGCAGTTGATCCAGCCCTTGGCGCAGCTTTTCGAGATTTTTGCCAGAGCCATCGGCATTGGCCAGCACTTGCTCCCAGCGCTTTTCATTCAACGCCTCATTCGCGCGATGGCCCAAATCTTCTGCAAAGCGCCGGGCAAAACTGGCCGATGCATAGTTATTGCCTTCAGAAAGGATGACCACCAGCCGCCCGGCCCCCTGACGATTGCCGGGCACCGCATTGGCGCTGAAATCTGCCGGTATAACCACTGCAAACGCCAAACGCCCCAGGGCGACGCTTTGCCGCGCCGAGGCCGCATCGGCCATAGCCGTGAAACCAAACGTATCGGATTTGACCAGCCCCTGGGTGAGCTCCCGACCCAAATTAACCACCTGCCCCTTGTAGCTGATCCCCAAGTCGAGGTTGACGATCGCGACCGGCAAGGCATTGGTCTTGGTATTGGGCTCCCACACGCTGGACAGGTAGATCATGGCGTACAGCGCGGGCACCACCGCAATTGCCAACGCAGCCAGAATCAGACGGGGAAAACGACGGAAAAGGTCTATCTCAGAGCGGACTATTCCGGCGATTCCGGACAACCCAAAATGTAAACGCGCAAATCTGTACATAGCGGCATTGTGCTGGTTTCGCGGGTTTTACGTCTGCGCCAGCCGAATTGCGAACTCAACCCTTTCGCGCTAACCAAAAACAATCTGATGCACCACCGAAACCGCTGCCAATCGGGTGCGAATATTTGCTTCAATCTGATCGGATGCCACGCCGGTTACGCGAATCAACGCCAACGGCCCCGCCGGCCGATCTTCAACGCTGACGGTAACGGCCTGACCTGGAACCGCGCCATCCAGCATCTGGGCGAGCTTGACCTGTATGGCCCTCAAACGCAATTCCGGTTTGAATATTTTCCCGACAGCCGTCATGGGCATCGTTTCGAGAATGGTTAGCCTTTTCGGTACAGCGGGGCGCTCATAGACGCGTGGCGCCACTTCAGCCAGTATCCGGGCCGCAACAGCTGGATCGGTGATTGCGCCGGTTTTCAGCGTCACAAAAGCAATTGGCAATTCACCAGCGTAAGCGTCTGGCTCCCCAACCACCGCACACAAAGCGATCTGCGGGTGAGCCA
>JANOVW010000495.1:0-4842 GCA_031417575.1 Rhodoferax sp.
ACGATTGCGGGTGGTTACGCCCCAGACGGCGTTTTTCAGGTGGTTGTAATCCTTCAGCGTTTTTAAAACCGCCGTTTTACCGCGGATCTCGGTCACACGCGCGTACAAAGAAGGTTCGCCAGGCGATTCGAAATAGACAAACTGGTTGATCAAAAAACCAGGTACCAGTGGCCCGCTGACGCGGTAAAAGGTGTGAGCCCCTTGCTGCCAGCTCTCAACGGTCTGCCCATGCGTCGCCCAAAAATCGGCTGGAAGCGCCATCGAACCGCTATAGAGCAAGTCACCATCGTCCAGGGTTTTGTCGTTCTGGTAGTCGTCTGCCGCCAGCCCCAACGCGCGGGCTTTGACGCGCATGTTGATGTCTTTGGAAACCAGTACCACTTCACGCCCTATGGGGTGGGTGCCACCTGCGCTGGCCGGCGCATGCAGCTTGCGCAGAGCTTCCACCACACCCAAAATCTGGTTGTCTGCTTTGCCTTGTGGCAAGCTGGACGGCAGCGTGAAATCGAGCGCTTGTGTCTGGAAATAGAGCTTGCCCCTGGCTTCCCGGTGGCCAGTGGCATCTAGCGGAAGCCCAGAGCCAAAATCGGCACCGGTATACCCCGCCAAGGCGTCAAGGCTACGGCTGGTTTGGCGGGCATTGCGGGCAACTTCGGTCATCCCCTTCTTATTACTGTCGAGCTCTTCCAGCACGATCATGGGCAAAAAGATGTCGTGCTCCTCAAAACGGAACAGGCACATCGGATCGTGCATCAGCACATTGGTGTCCAGCACAAACAGCTTGGTTGGTCCTTTGGGTGCTGCCTTGACAGTGCGACCATTCGGTTTGGCGGCTGCAGATTTGCCTCGCGAGCGCGGGCCGGTGGATGCATTGGAGGCGGGATTGGCCGCAGCGGTGTCTGCTTGTTTTTCAGAGCGCACCACGAGCTGCAACGCGGGTTCTGCGCGAACCAGCGGTTCATGGGCGGGCAGTTGTCGCGCCATCGGTCGGCTTTCCCGCGACAGGTTGGCTGAGGTCCGAGTGGCTGAAGCGGCACCACGTGTGGAATCGCGTGCAGGTTCACGTGACGTTTCACGCGAGGTGGGTCGTGATACTGCGTTGGCAGGCAGGCCCGCGTGCGGCTCGTATGCTGCGGCAGACAAAAGGGCGGCGCGTTGGGTCGGAGCAGGAGGCAAGGGCATGGTGGGGGTGGTTTGAAAGGCGAAAAATGAACGGAGATTTGAAGAGCGAGGTGTTTTGAAAAGAAAACGGTTTGAAACAGCCTAAGGGGAATAGCGGCAATAAAAAAGCCGCCAGGAAACCAGGCGGCTTTTCTTAAATTTCGGCGCAAACAAAACGGACAAAGGGGATTTGAGCAACATCTTGGGTGGGGAACCTTCCGCCCATTATGTACCTTTCAGATGTCAGCTCACTGCGTGGGGTCACGCCGCTTTTTTGAGCGCCTTCACGGCTTTTAGCACCTCGTCTACGTGGCCTGGAACTTTGAGACCACGCCATTCGGCCTTGAGAATGCCATCGGCACCCACGAGAAATGTACTGCGCTCAATACCTTTGACCTTTTTGCCATACATGATCTTGTTTTTGACAACACCGAACATGTGGCACATTTTTTCTTCTGTATCGGCAATCAAATCAAACTGTAATTCAAGTTTGCTCTTGAACTCGTCGTGCGAACGCATGTTGTCGCGAGAAACCCCGAAGACAACGGCACCTGCTTTGACAAAATCTTTGTACTTGTCGCGGAACTGCATCGCTTCGGTGGTGCAGCCGGGCGTGTTGTCTTTGGGGTAAAAATACAGCACGACAGCCTGGCCGAGGTGTGAATGGTTGCTTACTTTGACGCCGCTGGTGGCGTTGGCTTCGAATTCGGAGATGGGTTTGCTGACAATGATCGCCATATATGTCTATGATTCTCTCGGAAGTTTCGATGAAGATGACAAGTTAAAAAGGACGAACATTTGCACGAACACCTGCCATCACTAACCCTCTATTTTAACGTCAAATCAAGGGTGGAAACAGGCAAACCGTACGGTGTGGCCTAGGGTACATCCAGTTGCAAAATCGGTCCGTTTAAGGCAGCATTCCGGTGTGAGAGAAACCTTGACACCCCTTGGCAAACGTCAACCGAGGTTTTGAATTTAATGCGAGGTCATCAGTCACCGGCTTTAGTCGGCACCTCGATCAGCAAGGCAAGTACCACGTCTCGCCCTTCGCCCGCCAGAATGTTGTAGGTGCGGCAAGCAGCTGGCGTGTCCATGGTTTCCAGCCCAATCCGTTTGGCGTAAAGCGCCTCAAGCCAAGACGGTTGTGGAAAGCGAATGCGTTCGCCACTGCCAAAAATAACCAGCTCCGGTTCCAGGTCTGCGAGTCGGGCGAAATGTGCGGCCGACAAGGCTTCAAACTGGTCGCATTGCCACGCAAGGCGTTGTCCGCGGGAGCCCAAAACCACGCTGTGGCTAACCCTTTCGCCATCAATGCTGACCCAACCCGGCCCATACCCGCGAATCGACGGCAAATCAGACTTGTCTGGCTGGAATTTCACTCGGGGAACCACCTTAAAAAGGATTGCTGCACTGCACCAGAAAGAGGCAGAACTGTGGTCAAATTGTAGGTTGGTTTGTGCTTCTTTTTTCTTTGCCGGTTCGGCTTAGCGTTATTGGGGAACGTCATGAAAATTATCCAGAAATCGGCCAAGCTGGCCAACGTGTTGTATGACATTCGCGGCCCGATCATGGACGCGGCGCGCAGGATGGAAGAAGAAGGCCAGAAGATCATCAAGCTGAACCTGGGTAACCTGGCCGTTTTCGGTTTTGATGCGCCCGAAGAAATTCAGCAGGACATGATCCGCAACCTGCCCAATTCGGCCGGTTACTCCGACAGCAAAGGCATTTTTGGTGCCCGCAAAGCGGTGATGCATGAAACCCAAAAACAGGGCATTGCAGGCGTTACGCTGGATGATATTTACCTGGGCAACGGTGCCAGCGAACTTATTACCATGGCCACCAACGCCTTGCTGGATGATGGTGACGAGTTGCTTCTGCCCATGCCGGACTACCCCTTGTGGACGGCTGCCACCAGTCTTTCGGGTGGCAAACCGGTGCATTACCTGTGTGATGAAGCCAACGACTGGATGCCCAATATTGCCGACATCCGGGCCAAGATCACGCCCAGAACCAAAGGCATTGTTGTCATCAACCCCAACAACCCGACTGGTGTGATGTACAGCAACGAGTTGTTGATGCAAATCGTCGAGATCGCGCGCGAACATGGCTTGGTCATCCTGGCCGATGAAGTCTATGACAAAGTTTTGTATGACGGCGTGAAACACACTGCGATTGCCAGCATGTCCAAGGATGTGCTGACGCTGACTTTCAATTCGCTGTCAAAAAGTTACCGGTCGTGCGGCTACCGTGCCGGCTGGATGATTGTTTCTGGCGACAAGAAAAATGCCGCGGACTATATTGAAGGCCTCAACATGCTGAGCAACATGAAGTTGTGCAGCAACGTCCCAGGTCAATGGGCGATCCAGACCGCCCTGGGTGGTTACCAAAGCATCAATGACCTGGTTGGTGAGGGTGGCAGGCTGCGTCGGCAGCGCGATTTGGCCTATGAACTCATTACCGCTATTCCAGGCGTAACCTGCGTGAAACCCAGTTCGGCGCTTTACATGTTCCCGCGGCTGGATCCGGCTGTGTATCCCATTGACGATGACCGCCAGTTTTTCCTGGAACTATTGCGCGAAACCAAGGTGATGCTGGTGCAAGGCACCGGCTTCAATTGGCCAGCGCCAGATCACTTCCGGATCGTGTTTTTGCCGCACGAAGATGACCTGCGTGAAGCGATTGGCCGCATTGCCAAGTTTCTGGCCGATTACCGCCGGGCTCATGGCACCGAACCCAAGGCAACTTCAGCGTCGCAAAAAGCTATTAAATTAGTAGCTATCAACGCATGATTGATTTGAACAATAGGCCTATTTTCCTGAAGACTTTATAAATAACGATGAAATCGACTCAATTGAGCCTCAATGTCGGCCTGCTGGGCATTGGCACCGTTGGCAGCGGCACCTTTAACGTGTTGCGCCGCAATCAGGTTGAAATTCAACGTCGGGCCGGACGTGGCATCCAGATCACGATGGTGGCTGATCTGGACATGCAACGCGCCCGCGGTGTGGTTGGTCCCGATGTTCAGGTGGTGAGCGACGCGCGCGAGGTCATTGCCAATCCGGCAATTGACGTGGTGATCGAGCTGATTGGCGGTTATGGCATTGCCAAACAACTGGTGATGGAAGCCATCGCTGCAGGCAAACACGTGGTTACCGCCAATAAAGCGCTGTTGGCCGTGCATGGCACTGAAATATTTGCAGCGGCGCAGGCCAAGGGTGTGATGGTGGCGTTTGAAGCAGCCGTGGCCGGTGGCATTCCCATCATCAAGGCTTTGCGTGAAGGGCTCACTGCCAACCGTATCCAATGGGTGGCGGGCATCATCAACGGCACCACCAATTTCATCCTGAGTGAAATGCGCGACAAAGGCCTTGATTTCGCCACCGCTTTGCAGCAGGCGCAGGCCTTGGGGTATGCAGAAGCAGATCCGACCTTTGACATTGAGGGCGTTGACGCAGCGCACAAGGTCACGCTGATGTCCGCTATCGCCTTCGGCATTCCGGTGCAATTCGGCAAGGCCTACGTGGAGGGTATCAGCCAACTCGGTGCACAGGACATCAAATACGCCGAGCAATTGGGTTACCGCATCAAGCTGTTGGGCATCACCAAGCGCCGCGCGGCGAATGCAGCCTTTGGCCTGCGGGCCGGTATCGAGTTGCGTGTCCACCCGAGCCTGATCCC
>JANOVW010000496.1:0-1523 GCA_031417575.1 Rhodoferax sp.
GGCATTCCGTGCCTCGGGCTCAATGGCGGGCCCCATGTCAAACACAGCTGGGCGTTTTCGTTTCAGGTGGCAACCCGGGATCAGGCCGAAACCGATCGTTATTGGAATGCCATCGTCAACAACGGCGGCGAAGAAAGCAATTGCGGCTGGTGCAAAGACAAATGGGGTCTGTCTTGGCAGATCACGCCGCTGGCGCTAACGCATGCTGTCACCGACCCCGACCCGGCCGTTGCCAAGCGTGCTTTTGACGCCATGATGCAGATGAAAAAGATCGACGTTGCGGCCATTGAATCGGCCCGACGCGGGCCGTTGCCCAAGTAACGCAGGTTTGGGTTAACCGCCGCCCTACTCTGCTTTGATGCCGTTGGTTTTGATCACATTGCCCCAGCGCGGATAGTCTTTTTTCATCACGTCGCCCAATTCGTCGGGCGACGATGACGCTGCCACCAAACCGGCTTTGCCGAGGGCATCGCGGATTTCGGGCAGTTTGAGGATGGCGGCGATTTCGGTGTTGAGGCGGCTTACCACGGGCGCGGGGGTTTTGGCCGGGGCCATGAAGGCGTACCACATGTCGACATCAACGCCTTTTTGGCCCAACTCGTCCAGTGTGGCCACCGTGGGTGAAACCGGGTGCCGTTTGGGGCTACCCACAGCCAGGGGCGTCAGCCGCCCTGCAGCCACGAAACCCTGGGCAATGTGCACCGGCAAGAAGCCGACGTTGACTTCGCCCGAGAGCAAGTCTTGCGTGTAACCCGCGGTGCCCCGGTAAGGCACATGCAGCATGAAAACTTTGGCCTGGGTTTTGAGGAGTTCCATGGCCATGTGATGCGGGGTGCCGATGCCAGGTGAACCGTAAGCGATGGAGCCGGGCTTGCTGCGCACCTGGGCCAGCAAATCGGCCACCGATTTGATGCCGGTTTTGGGGTTGGCCACCAGCATGAGCGTGCCGTAGGCGGCCATGGAGACCGGGGCGAAATCTTTCAGCGGGTCAAACGGCACATTGGCGTAAAGCTGCGAGGCCATCAACATGGTGTTGGCCCCTACCAGCAGGGTATGGCCGTCAGCCGCGCCTTTGGCCACTTGGTCTGTGCCGATATTGCCGCTGGCACCGGGCACGTTTTGCACCACCACACTTTGGCCCAAACGCTCGGCCAGGCGCGGCGCAACCGCGCGGGCGATGGTGTCCATGCCGGTGCCAGCGGTAAAGGGCACCACCAGGCGAACACCTTGACTGGGGAAAGTTTGTGAATATGTATATAACGATAGTAGTATCGAGATAAAAAAGGCAATTGTTCTCATAATAGTTCCACCATTAGCTATTATAATTGTATAAAATTTGATACCTATTTATAAATTATTTTACTAAATTTTAATTTAAATAAATATTATTTAGGCGTTTACAGGTTTCATGCGGTGCACCCAAGCACCGTCACTCTACCCGTTTACGCCAACCGTTGTCAGGGTACACGGGCCAAGTCCACCATTTTGCTACGCAAGGCGGGTAGCGCCGCCAGCATGGCCGC
>JANOVW010000497.1:0-1870 GCA_031417575.1 Rhodoferax sp.
CGGGCAAAACCTTCGTCATCACCGGCACCTTGCCCACCCTGGGGCGCGATGAAGCCAAAGACCTGCTCGAAGCGGCAGGTGCCAAGGTGGCCGGTTCCGTCAGCAAAAAAACCAGCTATGTATTGGCCGGTGCCGAGGCCGGCAGCAAACTTGACAAGGCGCGCGAGCTGGGTGTGCCGGTGATCGACGAAAGCCAAATGAAGGAGATGCTCAATGGGCGTGCGTGAAATCCTGAAAATGGGCGACCCGCGTTTGCTGCGCGTGGCCCAACCGGTGACGCAGTTCGACACCGACGAACTGCACCTGCTCATCACTGACCTGCTGGACACCATGCATGCCGCCAATGGCGCAGGCCTGGCTGCGCCGCAAATCGGGGTTGACTTGCAACTGGTGATTTTTGGCACCAACACCGCCAACCCGCGTTACCCCGATGCGCCCCCCGTGCCGCGCACGGTGCTGGTCAACCCGGTCATCACGCCCCTGGGCACAGAAGAAATTGACGACTGGGAAGGCTGCCTGTCCGTGCCCGGCCTACGCGCAATGGTGCCCCGTTTTGCGCGCATCCGTTACCAGGGTTTTGATCAATACGGCGATTCCATCGACCGCGAAGTAGAAGGCTTCCATGCCCGGGTCGTGCAGCATGAATGTGACCATTTGATTGGCACGCTTTACCCCATGCGGGTGCGCGATTTCACCCGCTTCGGGTTTACCGAGGTTTTGTTTCCGGGGATTTCAGCGGCTGAGGATGATTGAGCGATCTCTAACAACAAGGCGGTGTGTTGACCCGCGTGAGCCCGGGCTTCAGGCTGGTTGGGCTTTACTGTTACACCCACGTCAGGCGTTGCCTTGGTTGACGGACTTCAAGGAGTTTAGAGAGGTACGGCTGGATGGGGGCAGGTCATCCTGGGTTGCGAAATTCAAAATATTTATTGAAGTCCATGCCTTGGGTTGGATTACCTTTCACCACTGCAACCAAATATTCCTCTTCGCTAAACGTCCATAACGTTGCAGCCCCCTTTGGTGTAAGGCGTTTATCGACTGGCATGTGATTGGTGGTGACTGCCCATTTAATTCGTACGGTGTCGTCCTTAACCTCTATTGCCAACAATGGCCCAAAATCTCCCACACTGTCGTAGGTTCTATTTTCGAGTTGCCATTGCGTTTTGATGTCATGCGTCTTGAAGTATTTGAACATGATGGTTCGTACATCAATCTTTTCCAGAATGAACTCTCGGCCATCTTTAAGCTTCCATCGAACATCAAGTGGGTAATAGGTATAAATGCCAAGGAGCTGCGCTGACGCACGAATTTCCTTCACTTTTATGTTGCCCCAGTTTCGTTGTTCGCCGTTGCGACTGTAGTTCCACTGCGCCCGTTCCACGTTCGTAAAGTTCTCTTTGCTTTGAGATGTTCCAGCGCTATAACTGGGATGCCCGCCTGGAAAATAATCCCGCCCCTGCGCCTGAAATGCCCCCCCAACGTCCGAGGACCCTGAGCCACTACCATTACCCACACAGGCCACCAGCGCCATGAACAGCGCCAACACCCCCATTCGCTGAAGCCATCGTTTCATCATGTCGAAAACCTTTTCAAAAGGGAAAAAAGCAATAAAAGGTCAGGTCTTTCACCATCACATCCCACCCTTCTTCACAATCCGGCTAACGCTCGTGTAGTGCATTCCAAAATACTGGGCTAGCTGCGCCATGGTGTAGCCGCCAGTGGCATAGGCCGCTTGAAGGGCTGCGTTGCGGTTGTCGGGGAACTGGTCGGTATAGTCCTGTAGCGGCAACGGGCGCGGTCTGCGTTGGGCCCTGGGGGATTTCCAGGTGCGATTGACTGGCGTGCGGCGCTTGCTGTTGGTCAAGTTTTT
>JANOVW010000498.1:0-13031 GCA_031417575.1 Rhodoferax sp.
AGGCGGGTGCCAAAAATTTACCCGTTCCAGTGCTTCAGGGCGTTGCCCATTTGCGTGTTGCTTATGCCGAAAATCCGCGGTTTGCGCCGCTCTCACCTGCGCAGCTGGAATCCGTTTTGGGTCATGCAGTGGTCGCTGTTCAGCACCACTTTGGCATCAAATTAAGCTTCACCCGCCTGGAGCGGGCTCACTTGTCGGATTTGTTCAGTGGCATCACCGCCAAAGCGCGCGCCGGGGCAGAAAAAGAGCGGCTGGATGCGACAACCTATGAACCCACCCGTGAACGGCTCGCCCGTTTCACGCTCAAGTCTCTGCAAGAGGACGGTGATATCTATGCCCAACGGGCCTTCGCCCTGCCGTATTTGCTCGAACCCCCAGAAGACAATAGCCCGATGGCCTTTGCCAGGGCATTGGTTGCCACTCAGCATCGTTTGCTCAAAACCTGGGCAGATGCGCCCGCGCTTGACGGCAAACCCTTGCTGGGCGCCGACCGATTCAATGAATACACCTGGTGGTTGGCGCTGGGCAACTCCGACATGCCCTATGACCTGATCTTGACCAACCAGCTGATCGCCAGTGCTGAGTGGGAAGGCAACAGTGTGCACAGCGCCCTGCGGGGCGGTGTTAGCAATGGCATTACCACCCAAAGCCGTCGTTCTCAGTTCAAGCTTTATTCGGTGGTGAGCAGTTTTCCGTTTTTGGATGGCGCGGCGCAAACCCGCCGTTTGCGGGGCGAAGAAGGGCGGCCCGTCAACCCGACAGAAGAAGCCAGCCGGCAAATGGGCCTGATGGTGGCGCACGAGCTGGGGCACCAATTGCTGCATTTGGGGCATCCGTTCAAAAACCCGCATTGCGTCATGACACCGCCGGTGAGGCTTGAGTTTGCCAAATGGGCCAATGGCCTCTCAGCCGAAAAATGCCCCCTGGGCGAATCGGTTGCCAATACCCGTGGTGCGGTTAAGTTCACCAACCTGGAAACAGTTTTCAAGTAGGGCGATTGGCTCGCGCCTGGCATTTCACGCGCTTTTCGCGCTTACAGCCAGCTACTTCGGTTGTATACCGTTGCCCCGTGTTCTTTAGGCGTTTGAATGTCACCACTGAAGCAGGACAAGGCTTCGTAAAGTTCTTGCCAAGGATATCGTCATTATGCATAATTACAGGTAATTTCGAAGGACTTGCCATGCGGTTGGTACAAAATTCAATGCACGATGAAGCCGCTGCCAATCTGCGGGATCGCATCTTTTCGGGAGAATTGGCACCCGGAACGTTTCTGGATGAAGTGAGCCTGAGCCAGGCGCTGGCGATTTCACGAACACCACTGCGCGAAGCGCTCAAGGTTTTGACGGCCGAAGGCCTGGTGCGGCACGAGCCACGGCGGGGCTGTTTTGTCAACCAGGTGAGCGAGCAAGATCTGGACGAAATCTTCCCGGTCATTGCATTGCTGGAAGGCCGTTGCGCTTTTGAAGCGGCAAGAAACGCAAATGATGCCGATTTTGTAGCGTTGGAAACGCTGCACAAGCGCCTCGCATCGCATGCCAAAGCGCGCCGCATTCAAGCGTATTACGCCACCAACTACGCCATTCATGAGGCGCTGATTGCCTTGGCCAACAACCGATGGCTGGCACAGGTCATTGGCGATTTGCGAAAAATATTGCGGTTGTCGCGCTTGCAGAGTCTACATGCCACGGGCCGAATCGACCAAAGCCTGCAGGAACACTTGGCGGTTTACGCCGCGCTCAAGGCGCGAGACAGCGAAGGCGCCGAAGCGGCGATGAAAACCCACCTGACGCGTCAACGCGAGGCGCTGCGCGACATGGCCCGCAACGCCACCAGCAGGGTGCAAGCATGAACACAGCCGACTGGATCAGCAACCAGGTTTCGAGATTTTTGCCCCATCCGACACCAGCCACCGCCAAGGCGGCGGCGTTGGTGGTGGCGGCCGGTGCGCCTCCAATTGCGGGTTCAAATTCGCCCGGCCAGACCCAGCCTTCGCCACTAGGCCGCAGTACCCAAGAGCGATTGAAAGGCCGCGTCAAAAAGGCTGACGAAGCGTTGTCTCCCCGCGAGCTGCGTGCGCGGCTGGACGAACTAAGGGCCATCATTGATCCGCACATCAGCGAAGTCGAAGGCGGGCGCAGGGCGCTGGAACTGACGCGTTGGTATGGCAATGCCCCAGCAGCACAGCAGTACGATCTGTGGCTGCTGATGAGCGAGCAATTTGTGGCAGATCCGCGTGCCTTGAAGTTGGCTCAGGCGGGCTTGGCCCGCGCAGCTGGCACGCCTGAAGAAGCGGCTGCCGAGGTGACTTTCCGCCGCGCTACTGTGTCGCCACGCCGACGCTTGTTGCAGCGCTTCAGCGCTTACCGTGGCGGCATCCGGTTTTTGGTAGACGTTCGGGCACAACTGTTGCCCCATTTGAAAACCGACAAACGGCTGTTGGCGCTGGATGTCGAAATGGAATACATGTTTTCGACCTGGTTTGATGTGGGTTTTCTGGATTTGCGCCGTATCAGCTGGGATTCGCCTGCGTCGCTGATTGAAAAGCTCATCAAATACGAAGCCGTGCACGACATCAAGAGTTGGGCAGACGTGAAGAACCGCCTCGACTCCGACCGCCGTTGTTATGGGTTTTTTCATCCCAACCTGCCCGACGAGCCCTTGATTTTTGTGGAGGTGGCGCTGGGCGGTGAACTGCCGTCCACCATCACGCCGCTGCTGGACGAATCGGCCGAAGCGGCCAACCTGGTCCACGTCACGGTGGCCTGCTTTTATTCCATCAGCAACACGCAGTCGGGTCTGCGCGGCGTGAGCTTCGGCGATTCACTGATCAAACGCGTGGTGGAAAGCCTCAAGCAAGAATTCCCCAAGCTCAAGGTGTTTGCCACCTTGTCGCCGATTCCGGGTTTTCGCGTCTGGTTGGGTAAAAACGCGCAGGCCCTGGTGGCCCTGTTGGACGCGAAATCACGCCTGCAATTGGCCCGTAGCCTCGCAAGCGACCCGGCAGATGGCGCAGACCCGTCGCAACTCGTAGCGCTGCTGCTGGCGGCCGCCGATGGCGCTTTGAGTCTGACGGCCGACGCGCCCGTACGGCAATGGCTGCTGCGGTGTTCTGCGCATTACCTGACAAGCCACACAGCCGACGGCAAACCGCTGGACCCGGTGGCGCGGTTTCATTTGGGCAACGGGGCGCGGGTAGAGCGGCTTAATTGGGCCGGCGACCCGTCTGCAAAAGGTTTGCGCCAATCGGCTGGTGTGATGGTCAATTATTTGTATGACCTCAAGCGCCTGGACGCACACCGCGCGGGGCTTGAAAAAGGAAAAATAGCGGTATCCTCGGCAGTTGAGCGCCTGCGCTTTCCCGGCGGGTACTGATTTTCAGGTTCGATGGTTGGGTTGGGTGGTTTGATTTTTCACCCGCATTTCAATTTTTAAAACGATAGGAGACTTCCATGACTTTCAATGTATCGCGGCGCGAGGTTTTACGTGTTGCGGCCGCCACTTCGGTAGCAGGCGCCTGGGCTGCTCAGGCTCAATCTGCCTGGCCCAGCAAGCCCGTGACGATTTTGAACCCGTTCCCGGCGGGGGGTGGCACCGACGCGTTTGCACGTCCGTGGGCGGCGCAAATGAGCCGGTTGACCGGGCGCCAATTCATCATTGACAACCGGGGCGGGGCGGGGGGCACCGTGGGCGCTTCTATCGCCGCCAAAATGGCACCCGATGGTCACAACTGGTTTATGGGGGCGGTGCACCATTCCATCGCCGTGAGCATGTACCCGAAGCTTGATTACGACCTCGAAAAAGACTTCATTCCGGTGCAGATCATCGCCCGGGTGCCGCAGGTTATTGCGGTCAACCCCGGAAAAATTGCCGCCAATGACCTGCAAAGCTTCATTGCGTACGTGAAGGCCAACCCTGGCCGGCTCAATTACGGTTCAGCCGGCAACGGCACTGCACATCACTTGGCAGGCGAACTTTTCAAACTGCAAACCAAAACCTTTGTAACGCACATTCCGTACCGTGGCGCGGGGCCTGCCATGACAGACCTGTTGGCAGGCAGCGTGGAGATGATGTTTGACGGCATGGGTACCAGTGCGCCCCAGATCAAAGGCGGCAAGCTCAAAGCCCTTGCTTTGGCAGCTGACAAACGGGTCGCAGCTTTCCCCAATTTGCCCACTGCCGCAGAGCAGGGCCTGCCCGATTACAAGGTGAGCACCTGGTACGCCTTGTGGGCACCCAAAGGCACCTCCAAAGAGGCAATCGACGGCATGCTGGCGAACAGCAACAAGGCGCTGGCGACAGATGACGTCAAGCAGGTCTGGTTCAACCAGGCCGCTGATGTGCCTGGCTTGAGCCCTGAAGAATTCGGACGTTTTGTGAGCGCAGAGATCAAAAAATGGGCTGATGTGGTGAAGCAATCGGGTGCAAAATTGGATTAATAATTATTTTTGCCAATTCATTTTTGTAAAAAGTGTATTTTGTTCCTATATTAATTGCACAAATAGCTATTATTTTTATATTAAAAATGTATTTAATTTAATATATTTTTTGTAAAAACATATATAAATTAATAAAATTTAGACGTTTTTAATTTTTTTCGTTACCTTTTCATGCGCAATTCCAACCTGTTTGCAGCCTTGCAAGCTGCCTTTCCTGCCGACCTCGACTCGACGGCCATCGAAACCGACAATGGCCTGTTTTATTCGTGGCGAGATCTGGAGCGGGCCACCGCCATGATGGCCAACTTGCTGGATTCGCTGGATTTGCCCGCAGGCAGCCGGGTGGCGGTGCAGGTCGAAAAATCGGTCGAAGCGGCCATGCTGTACCTGGCCACCTTGCGCGCCGGGCTGGTGTTTTTACCGCTCAACACGGCGTATCAAAGCGCTGAAATCGCCTATTTCATCGGCAACGCAGAGCCGACGGTGGTGGTTTGCAGCCCCGCTAACTTTGGCTGGGTCAGCAAAATCGCCTTCAAGGCGGGCACCGGTCATGTTTTCACCCTGGGTGATGACCGCACGGGCTCCTTGTTGCAGCGCGCAGCATGGTGTTCAGATGTTCACACCGTCGCGCAGCGTCATGCCGATGACCTGGCCGCCATTTTGTACACCAGCGGTACCACCGGGCGCAGCAAGGGTGCCATGCTGACGCATGGCAATATGCTCTCCAACGCTGAAGTCCTCAAAACCTACTGGGGCTGGCGCAAGCCAGGGGCTACGTTGGCGCACGGCGGTGATGTGCTGATCCACGCCTTGCCCATCTTCCATGTGCATGGCTTGTTTGTAGCCCTGCATGGCGCGTTGCTCAACGGCAGCAAAATGATCTGGCTGGCCCGGTTTGACCCGAAAGTGGTATTGACCAAAATGGCGCAAGCCACGGTTTTTATGGGCGTGCCTACGCTTTATGTGCGCCTGTTGGCGGAAACCGGCCTGACGCGCGAGGCCGTCAAAAACATGCGTTTGTTTGTGGCAGGTTCGGCACCCTTGTTGCTCGAAACCTTCAACGCCTGGCAGGAGCGCACCGGCCACACCATTGTGGAGCGGTACGGCATGTCTGAAACGGCCATGCTGACATCCAACCCCTATGCGCCCGATCCGCGCTTTGGCAACCAGCAAGAGCGCAGGGGCGGCACCGTGGGGTTTCCGTTGCCGGGCGTTCAGTTGCGCGTGCAGGCTGATGACGGCCAGCCTGTGGCGGTGAACGAGATTGGCGGTATTCAGGTCAAGGGGCCGAATGTGTTCAAGGGTTATTGGCAGATGCCTGAAAAAACCCGGGAAGAGTTCACCCCTGACGGGTTTTTCAAGACGGGTGACGTCGGCAAGGTAGACGAACGCGGTTACGTCACCATCGTCGGGCGAAGCAAAGACCTCATCATCAGCGGCGGCTACAACGTGTACCCGGCTGAGATTGAAGCGTTTATCAACGACCTGCCCGGCGTGGCCGAAAGCGCAGTGGTCGGCGTGCCGCACGCTGATTTTGGCGAAGTGGGCGTGGCCGTGGTGGTCGCCAAAGCCGGTGCGGCCTTGGAGCCCGCCCAAATCATCGCGGCGCTGAAGGCCCAGTTGGCCAATTTCAAAATACCCAAGCGTTGCTTCGTCGTGGCAGACCTGCCGCGCAACACCATGGGCAAAGTGCAAAAGAACCTCTTGCGCGAGCAGTACGCTTAACCTGCCGACCGTCGCGCACGATTTTGCTGCGTATTGCTGACCCGGCCTTGATCCACATCAATACGCAAGCGTAAAGTGGCCGTTAGCCTTGGGGCATGACCCTATTGGCTGGCCACCTGCGATCTACATCGCCATTTGACATACTGGACGACCCGGCAGAGTGGTCGGGCTTCAGCAAGCCGTTAACCAGCCAGCCGGGTCAGTGGGAATCCAGCCTGCAGGTCGACGGCATGGTGTGCGCGGCCTGCGCCATTAACGTCGAGCAAGCGCTGCAAACCTTGCCTGGCGTGCACAGCGCCGAGGTTAGTGCCGGGTTGCGGCATGCCCGGGTCGTGTGGTCGGCCACTCAAACCATGCCCTCGGCGTTGTTCAAGGCGATTGCCCGCGCCGGCTACACGCCGCTGCCAGCCAACGACCGCGTGGCCAGGTCGCAGCGGCAACGTGAATCCCGCTTGGCGTTGTGGCGTTGGCTGGTGGCCGCCCTGTGCATGATGCAAGTGATGATGTACGCCTACCCGGCCTATGTGGCCGCGCCTGGTGACTTGCAGGCCGACCAGGCCCAAATGCTGCGCTGGGCCGCCTGGATGCTGACCCTGCCGGTGATTGCTTTTTCTTGCGTACCGTTCTTCAAAGCGGCCTGGCGTGATGCACGGCGGGCCCGTATTGGTATGGATACGCCGGTGGCGCTGGCGCTGGTCATCACCTTTGTGGCCAGCACACTGGGAACCTTTGACCCTGAGGGTGCCTTTGGGGCAGAGGTCTATTTCGACTCTCTGACCATGTTTGTGTTTTTTCTGCTCTCCAGCCGTTGGCTGGAAATGCGTTTGCGCGATCAAACGGCGGGTTCATTGGAAGCCCTGATGAATCGCCTGCCCGACAGTGTCTTGCGGCGCATCGAGGGCGACGCTTCGAACGCACCGGCCGCTACAGCGCCGGGCGGCGATGGGTTCGAACGCGTATCGGCGCGGCGTTTGCGGGTGGGCGACGTGATTCGCGTATTGCCTGGCGAAGCGTTTGTGGCCGATGGCACCATTTTGGCGGGTGAAACCCATGTCAACGAATCGCTGCTGACGGGGGAAACCGATCCGCTGCGCAAACGGCTTGGCCAGCCTGTCGTGGCAGGGAGTTACAACCTGTCGGGGGTGGTAACCGTGCAGGTAACCCACATTGGCGCCAGCACCCGATTCGCCCAGATCGTCGATCTGATACGCGTGGCCTCCACAACCAAACCGCATCTGGCGGCGTTGGCAGACCGGGTGGCCGCGCCATTCCTGTGGCTGGTGCTGCTGGCAGCAGGCGCTGCCGTCGCTTTTTGGTGGGGCGAAGACCCGCAGCGCGCGCTCATGGCAGGTGTAGCCGTTTTGATCGTCACCTGCCCCTGTGCGCTGTCGCTGGCCACGCCAGCGGCCATGATGGCGGCTAGCGGGGCGTTAGCCCGCCGCGGCGTGTTGGTGCGCAATCCGCAAGCGCTGGAAGCCTTGGCTCAGGTTGACACCGTGGTTTTTGACAAAACCGGCACCCTGACGCAGGAAGGCTTGACCGTCGGCCAGATTCGCACCCGCGCAGGCAGTCATCCGCACCAGGCGTTGGCGATGGCCAGTGCATTGGCCCAGCAATCCTTGCACCCAGCTGCCAGGGCGGTTGCGACCTGTGCAGCGCAATCCAACCTCGGTGCCTGGCAGTTCATGGCCACTCAGGTGGGTGAAGTTCCAGGGCAGGGCGTAACAGGCCGGGTAACCGACCTGCACGCGGGTCGGGCTGTGCAGTTGCGGCTGGGATCTGCCCATTATTGCCAGGCCGGCGCTGCGGTTTTGACGGCATTTGAGGCTTCGCCCGACGCGATGCGCTACGCACACGTGAGTGACGAGCAGGGCTGGCTGGCGGCGTTTGAACTGGTCGAGCGGCTCAGGCCGGATGCCTTGCAGACCGTAACGGCGTTGCGGGCGTTGTGTGGTCAGGTCTGCGCGTTGTCAGGAGATAGTGCCCGCAGCGTTGCTCGGCTGGCACGCCAACTGGAGATGACCTCGGCCCAGGGCGATTGCTCACCCGACGACAAACTGGCTCAGGTGCAAAAACTTCGCGATTCGGGCCACCGTGTACTGATGGTGGGCGATGGCCTCAATGATGGCCCCGCGCTGGCTGCGGCCGATGTATCCATCGCCATGGGAAAAGCAGTTCCCCTGGCGCAATCGGCGGCGGATTTTGTCATTCAGGGCGATGCGTTGGATGGAATTGCACAAGCCGTGGTTTTGGCCCGCAAAACCGTTCGTATCGTGCGGCAAAACCTGCTGTGGGCGGCTCTTTACAACTTTGCATGTATTCCCTTGGCGATGGCGGGCTGGTTGCCCGCATGGGTGGCCGGGCTGGGCATGGCCACAAGTTCTTTGCTGGTGGTGGGTAACGCCATGCGCCTGGCTCGCGTGGCACCCACCCGGAAAGTCGGGCCTGTGAGCCATCCGGGTCAAGTGGCCCTTGCGCCTTCCCCCAATTACTGAAGGCATCCTGACATGGAAATTCTCTTTCTGATGATTCCGCTTTCAGTAGCGCTTGTCTTCCTGATCCTGGTCGGCCTTTATTGGGCGGTGGAGGGTGGGCAGTTCGAGGATATCGAGCGGCAAGGACAACAAATTTTGCAAGAAGATCCCGATTCACGCGCTGAATCAGATTGAGGTTTGACGCAGATCAAATCAGCCCAAAGCATTTTTTTTGATACTCCCCACATCTCCGTTATTCATCGTCTCCAAATATCCTAAAGGCCATCGTGAATCCTCCTTCAGACCAAAGCAGCATTTACAACGATACCGTCGTGCGCCAGTTTGCCATCATGACGGTTGTATGGGGCGTGGTGGGCATGCTCGTCGGCGTCATCATCGCCGCCCAGCTCACCTGGCCCGAACTGAACATGGGTGTGCCGTGGTTAAGTTATGGCCGCTTGCGCCCCTTGCACACCAATGCCGTCATTTTTGCGTTTGGCGGGTGCGGCCTGTTTGCTTCGGCCTACTACATCGCCCAACGCACCTGCCAGGTGCGCCTGTTCGCCGGTGGCCTGGCTTCGTTCACCTTCTGGGGCTGGCAACTTGTGATACTGGCTGCCGCCATATCGCTGCCACTGGGGTACACCCAGGGCAAGGAATACGCTGAACTGGAATGGCCCATTGATATCTTGATCACCCTGGTGTGGGTGTCTTTTGCCATCGTGTTCTTTGGTACGCTGGGCACCCGCAAGGTCAAGCACATCTACGTGGCGAACTGGTTTTTTGGCGCCTTCATTTTGGCGGTGGCCCTGCTGCACCTGGTGAACAGTGCGGCCATACCGGCCGGGTTCATGAAGTCTTATTCGGCCTACGCCGGTGTTCAAGACGCGATGATCCAGTGGTGGTATGGCCATAACGCGGTGGGCTTCTTCCTCACGGCCGGGTTTTTGGGCATGATGTATTACTTCATTCCCAAGCAGGCCCAGCGCCCCATTTATTCCTACCGCCTGTCGATCGTGCATTTTTGGGCGCTGATCTTCACTTACATGTGGGCCGGCCCGCATCACCTGCACTACACCGCGCTGCCAGACTGGACGCAATCGGTGGGCATGGTGTTTTCGCTGATCTTGCTGGCACCGAGCTGGGGCGGCATGATCAACGGCATCATGACGCTGTCGGGGGCCTGGCACAAACTGCGTGACGACCCGATCTTGCGCTTCCTGATCGTCTCACTCTCGTTTTATGGAATGAGCACCTTTGAAGGGCCGATGATGTCCATCAAGACAGTGAATGCGCTTTCGCACTACACCGACTGGAACGTGGCGCACGTGCACTCGGGCTCGCTGGGTTGGGTGGGTTTGGTCACCATGGGTGCCATTTATTTCCTGATTCCCAAATTGTTTGGCCAGAAGCAGATGTACAGCGTGCGGGCGATTGAGTTCCATTTCTGGATCGCCACGGTCGGCATCGTTATCTACATCGCCTCCATGTGGATCGCCGGTGTGATGCAGGGCCTGATGTGGCGCTCCCTGAATACCGATGGCACGCTCACCTACACCTTCGTTGAGTCAGTCAAGGCAACGTTCCCCTTCTACGTGTTGCGCTTTGTGGGTGGTTTGCTGTATCTCACGGGCATGCTGGTCATGTTGTGGAACGTGATCATGACGGCGACCCGTGGCCAGGCAGTTCGGGTATCAGTACCCGTCGTTCTTGCGCATGCCTGAACCAGCTGCACAGTCTGTCGCCCAAGAGCATCAATAAGGAATAAAACATGAGCAAACCTGACGTTGGTAACCCCGCACAGGGCGCCGGCCTTCACGAAAAAATAGAAACCAACAACCTGTTGATGATCGTCCTGATCCTGCTGGTGTTGCTGGTCGGTGGCATGGTGGAGATCGTTCCGCTGTTCTTCCAAAAATCAACCACGGTGGCATTGCCGGGTGTCGTGCCGCTCAACTCGCTTCAATTGGCGGGCCGCGATGTATATGTGCGGGAGGGTTGTTACAACTGCCACTCCCAAATGATCCGGCCTTTGCGCGCCGAAACGCTGCGCTACGGGCACTATTCAGTGGCCGGTGAATTTGTATATGACCATCCGTTTCAGTGGGGCAGCAAACGAACCGGACCGGATTTGCATCGGGTCGGCGGTCGGTACAGCGACCAATGGCATCGGTACCACTTGATCAACCCGCGTGATCTGGTGCCCGAATCGAATATGCCGGCCTATCCGTGGCTTGACCGTGATCTGGTGGATGCCGCTGCAATGCCCAATCACATGAAGGCTCTGCGTACCGTCGGTGTGCCCTATACCGACGAACAAATTGCCAACGCCGGCAAAGAGGTGCAAGGCAAGACCGAAATGGACGCATTGATTGCTTACCTGCAAAGCCTTGGCTTGGCCCTCAAATAAGCCGCACGACTCCCAATTCAACCCAATCTGCACGGGGAAACACCATGGAACTGGACATCAACACCATTCGGGAAGCCGTCTTGCTGGTCAGCTTTGCGCTGTATGTCGGCATTGTCGGCTGGGCCTGGTCGGCCAACAAAGCGGCTGATTTCAAACAGGCTGCAGAACTTCCGTTCGAGACGGACTGACCCCTCAACACTGGACGCATCAACATGAGCGATTTCACCAACGACCTCTGGTCGATCTACATCTCGGGCATCACGCTCATCGGGATTTTGGCTTGCCTGTGGCTTCTATGGGGCACCAGCAAAGCCCGTGTCGTCAAGCGGGACGACAACACCACTGGGCACGTCTGGGACGAAGACATTGTGGAGATGAACAATCCGCTGCCTCGTTGGTGGGCAGGCCTGTTTGTTCTGACAGTCGTGTTCTCGCTGGGTTACTTGGTGTTGTATCCGGGGCTGGGTACTTTCAAAGGTACCTTGGGCTGGAGTTCAGAGCAGGAACACACCCAGGAGGCAACCCAAATCAATGCCCAAATTGCGCCGCTTTATGCCCGGTTTGAGGCGCTGGAGCCGCAGGCATTGGCAAAAGATGCGCAGGCCAAGGCAGTTGGCGAGCGGCTCTTCATGAACACTTGTGCGCAGTGTCACGGCTCTGATGCGGCGGGCTCCAAGGGCATCCCCAACCTGACCGACAAAGACTGGCTGTATGGCGGTGAACCAGCACAAATTCGGGAATCGATTGTCAAAGGCCGGGCTGGCAACATGCCACCTTTGGGCGCTGCGGTAGGCACACCCGATGATGTGAAAAACCTGGCCAACTATGTTCTGAGTCTTTCGGGTAGCCCGCACGATTCACTTAGCGCTGCCTTGGGCAAGCCGAAATTTGCGGTGTGCGCTGCCTGTCACGGCGGTAATGGCAAGGGAAATGTAGCGTTGGGTGCACCCAATCTGGCCGACGATATCTGGCTGCATGGTTATGGTGAAGCCAATATCGTTGCCACGGTGAACAACGGCAAAGTCAACCTGATGCCTGCCCAGGCCGACAAAATGACTGAAGGGCAGATCAAGGTGTTGACAGCGTATGTTTGGGGCCTCTCCAACCGATAGACATCAGTAAATTTGAACCAGTCTGACATTACAACGCGCCGCGTGATCCCGATCATGCCGACTGGCCCCGAGGGCGGGTCGGCGGCCGACGAGTGGGTTTCGCTCTATTCCGGTGAAAAGATCTATCCGCGCAGCGTCTCAGGGCGATTCGCCAAATGGCGATGGGTGATCGTGTTCATCACGCAACTGGTGTTCTATGGCTTGCCGTGGTTGCAATGGGGCCAGCGGCAAATGGTGCTGTTTGATTTGGGCGCACGGCGGTTTTACATTTTTGATTTGGTGTTGTACCCGCAAGATTTCATCTACCTTACAGGGTTGCTGATCGTCTCTGCGCTGTCCCTGTTCTTGTTCACGGCAGTGGCTGGTCGCCTGTGGTGCGGATATGCATGCCCCCAAACGGTTTACACCGAGATTTTTTTGTGGATCGAACGCAAAACCGAAGGTGATCGATCAGCCCGCATGCGACTCGACGCGGGGCCCGTGTCGTGGGCGAAATTCAGCCGCAAGGGTCTGAAACATTTCATTTGGCTCAGCCTGGCGTTGTGGACCGGTTTTACCTTTGTCGGTTATTTCACCCCGAGTCGCGACCTGGCCGCAGAAGTGATGGCTCTGACCATGGGGCCCTGGGAAATTTTTTGGGTGGGGTTTTACGGTTTCGCAACCTATGGCAATGCTGGCTTCATGCGCGAACAGGTGTGCAAACACATGTGCCCCTATGCCCGCTTTCAAAGTGCCATGTTCGACAAAGACACCCTCATCGTCACCTACGACGAGAAACGGGGTGAACCGCGTGGCGCACGTTCCCGCAAGGCGGATCTGGCACAACTTAATTTGGGCGCCTGCGTCGATTGCACGCTGTGTGTGCAGGTGTGCC
>JANOVW010000499.1:0-6329 GCA_031417575.1 Rhodoferax sp.
GATGTGTTGGGTCGCATCATCGAGGTGGTCAGTGGCCAAAGTTTGGGTGAGTTTTTGCAGCAGCACGTTTTGGCACCGTTGGGCATGAACAGCACGCGGTTCAGCGTGCCGCCTTCTTTGCACGACAAGGTGGCTGAGCCGTTTGCCAAAGACCCGGATGGCGCCTTGCAGATGAAGGTGTTTGACATCAAAAGCCCGGCTGCATTTGAATCGGGCGGTGGCGGCCTGGCCTCCACCACGATGGACTACACCCGTTTCATGCAATTCATGCTGAACCGGGGCGAATTGGATGGTGTACGACTGTTGGGCCCGCAAACTGTCGATTACATGACGGCCGATCACCTGGGCACCATTCCAGTCAACGCGGGTGGCTCCACTGGCCTCGTGCTGCCCGGTTACGGTTTTGGTTTGGGCTTTGCTGTGCGCAAAGATGCAGGTGTTGCGCCGGTGCCGGGTTCGGTCGGCATGTACTACTGGGGTGGTTTGGCGGGGACCACTTTTTTCATAGACCCCGCCTTGCAGCTCTGTGCCACCCTGATGATTCAGGCCCCCAACCAGCGTGAGTACTACCGCCACCTGTTCCGCGACATGGTGTACGCAGCGGTGGCGGACTGAACGACCTTGGCCGATTCGATCCAGTCGATGGTCAAAATGCCGCTGGTTTGTGCCAGCGCCTTCAGTCCGAGTCGCATCATGTGATGGTCGTCAACCACCTGCACGGTAAAAGGGCCATTTTTCATGGCCCTATTGTCGGATACCCTGAAACCGGATCAAGTGACCTAGGTCACCCAAATGGCCGCTTTTGGCGCTCTCGTGCGGCGGCGATCGCGTCAGTCTGCGACCTTTAAAACCAGCTTCCCGAAGTTCTCCCCGTTGAACAGTTTGAGCAGCGTTTGCGGAAAGGTCTGGATGCCGCTGACCACGTCTTCCTTGCTTTTCATACGGCCGTCTTTCAAATACCCGGCCATTTCAGCAATGGCCAAGTGGTAGCGGTCTGCGTAATCAAACACCACCATGCCTTTCATCATGCCCCGGTTGACCAACAAGCTGAGGTAGTTCTTGGGGCCCTGAATCGCTGTTGTACTGTTGTATTGGCTGATGGCACCGCAGATGATGATGCGGGCATCGCGCCGTATTTTGGCGAGGACGTGATCCAGAATGTCGCCGCCCACGTTGTCGAAATAGATGTCAACGCCCTGGGGGCAGTGCGTTTTGAGCCCCTCGCGGACGGAAGCAGGCGAAGCCTTGTAGTCAATGCAGGCGTCAAATCCGAGTTCGTTCACCACCCAGTCGCACTTGGCAGCGCCGCCGGCAATGCCTACGACTCGGCAGCCTTTAATTTTGGCGATTTGCCCGACTGTTTGGCCCACGGCGCCAGCTGCGCCAGAAACCACCACAGTTTCGCCCGGTTTGGGCTGGCCAATATCCATCAGGCCGAAGTAACCCGTCATGCCGGGCATCCCCAAAACGTTGAGCCATTGGGTCAAGCTGCCCACCTGCAGGTCGATTTTGGTAACCGTGTTGCGCTTCATCTCGGCAGGTGAGAGGGTGATGTATTCCTGCACGCCAAAAACCGCCGATACGTGATCGCCAACGGCAAACGCCGGCGATCCGGATGCAATCACACGGCCAACACCACCTGCGCGCATCACTTCGCCGATTGCCACCGGCGGGATGTAACTTTTGCCGTCATTCATCCAGCCGCGCATGGCGGGATCCAACGACAAAGCCAGCGTTTTGAGCGTCACGCCGCCTTCTGGCGGCTCTGCAACGGGCTCAGAGGTGAAGCTCCAATTGGCCTGCGTCGGGAGCCCTACAGGACGGGATGCCAGGCGCACCTGGTGGTTGGTTAGTTGCGGAAGTTGTTCAGTAATGGGCATAGCCAGTTCTCGATGTTGGGTTAAAAAGGGTGTCAGTCTAGAGTCTTGGGCACTGAGGGGAGGGTGAAAGCGGGTCAAATCGACCCTTCGAAACCCATACCGGGTCCACGCGTTACGATATTGCCATGAATTTAGTCCCTCCGCCCATCAATCAGGTTTTTATGTCCCCAGTCTCGCCGTTTGCAACCGATATGCTGCAGGCTTTGTCGTCCAGCCCCCGGTCGATAGCGCCCAAATACTTTTATGACGAAGTAGGGTCCCGGTTATTTGACGATATTTGCGAGTTGCCGGAGTACTACCCCACCCGCACTGAAACGGCGCTGCTGCATGCGCGCGCCGCAGAAATTGCCGCTTTTATGGGACCTGATGTCGATTTGGTCGAGTTTGGGGCGGGCGCCATGACCAAGGTGCGCATTCTTCTGCCTGCTTTGAGCAGCCCCAAGCGTTACCTACCCATCGATATTTCAGGCGACTACCTGGAGGCTGCCGCCAAGCCCTTGCGGTTGCAGTTTCCAAACCTCAGCATCGAGCCGCATGTGGCAGATTACAGCCAGGGGCTCAGCTTGCCGGTTTCGCCTGTCGGCACCCGTCAACGGGTCGGTTTTTTCCCGGGTTCCACCATCGGCAATTACACCCCCGCCGAGGCGGTAGCGTTTTTCAAAATGGCGGCCCAGGTGGTGCGGGGCGGTGCGCTTTTGGTGGGAGCTGACCTGATCAAGGACCCTGCTACATTGCACGCCGCTTACAGCGATGCCCAGGGTGTAACGGCTGCCTTCAACCTGAACTTGTTGGCCCGGGCGAATCGCGAACTGGGTACCGATTTTGACCTCGCGCAATTTGCCCATAGTGCCTTTTACAACGCACCCTTGCAACGTATAGAAATGCATTTGATGAGCCTTTGCCGGCAAACTGTTACGCTGCAGGGGCAACCGTTTGAATTTGAAGAAGGGGAGACCCTTCACACTGAAAATTCGTACAAATTTACCGTGGAAGGCCTGCGCAATCTGGCCCGGCAAGCGGGGTTCACAGCCGGCCCGGTTTGGCTGGACGCCGACCGGAAATTCAGTCTCCACTGGTTGACTGCGCCACAATAAAAGCTGTTTGTTGACCTATTTCAGGAGGATACCGTGCAAGCAATCTGGAACAAAACGGTGATCGCGCAAAGCGACGATACGGTTCTGGTGGAGGGGAATCACTATTTTCCGGCGTCTTCGTTGAAGCGCGAGTTCACGACGTTCAGCAATCACAAAAGTACATGCCACTGGAAGGGCGAGGCCAGCTATTTGTCTTTATTGGTAAACGGTGAAATGAACCCCGAAGCGGTCTGGTTTTATACCGACCCCAAACCGGAAGCCGAGGCCGTTCGGGGGCGGGTTGCGTTCTGGAAAGGTGTCAGCGTCGTTCCATGAAGACAGAAAAAGCAGCGCCATTTGAAGCGCCGTTTGCGCGTGATGACGCAAACTTGGGCGATGCCCTGGATGAAAACGGTTTTGTTGTGCTCAAAACCTCAGGTGTCGTCAAGGCTCTGGCATGTCGTGAAGACGCTTTGCTGGCTTTGAACCCCTCGTGGGCTGACCTGCCACCCGATTTGTATCTGAAGGATGGCGGACGTTACCGGCGCCGTCGGCATTCGTGTTTTGTTGTAGTGGGCGAAACGGTCACCCTGTCCCCTCATCGCGCCCACTGGCAACCGGTTGAATACAACGCGCTTCATGGCGGCATGCAACGCTGGTTTGAACCGATGGCCGAGTCTGTGGTGGCTTCGCCTGTTTGGAACTGCCTGATGGTGTGGCTGGCTGGCATTGCCAACGCTGTTTCAAGTGTTCAGCCCTGGTTTGTGGAAGCGCATCAGTTCCGGATTGATACCACTGATGGAATTGGCCGTCCGACGCCCGAAGGGGCCCACCGGGACGGCGTCGATTTTGTTGCTGTATTTCTGGTTGGCCGTCATGCGATCAAAGGCGGAGAAACGCGGGTTTTTGATGCGCGGGGCCCGTCAGGCCAACGTTTTACTTTATCGCAGCCTTGGTCATTGCTTTTGCTGGATGATGCACGGGTGATTCATGAATCCACCCCCATTCAACCGGTGGGCGACTACGGCTATCGCGATACGCTGGTGGTTACGTTGCGCAAAGGCGGATTTCAGGGAGCCTGAGGCAAGCATTGCCGACGGGTTGCCTGCTTTCAAGCCTGCTGGCTCAAACCACCTTCTGGGCTTTCAGCGATGCGATTTCAGAAGTCTTGAAACCCAGGGATTGAAGAATCTCATCGGTATGTTGCCCCAGCACGGGTGCCGACATTCGGTATTCGGGCTGCGTGTCGGACATGTCCACCGGGTGGGGTGCAACCGGGAAGGCTTGAGCCATGCCCTCGAAGTGCCGCAGCGGCAGCAGGTTTGCCGCCTGGATTTGTGCGTCTTCCAGGGCTTCACGCGGCGCGTAAATGGGTCCCGAGGGGAGCTTGGCCCGGGCCAGGGCCTCCAAGGCTTCATCGCGGGTTTTGGTGGCGCACCAAGCACCGATGGCCTGACTGATGTCGATGCTGTTTTGCCCGCGAAGCATGTCGTTGGCAAAACGTGGATCGGTCCTCATATCGGGGCGGCCAATCATGTCGCAACAACGGCGAAACATGGCGTCACCAATGGTTTGTATCAGCAGCCAGCCGGTGCGGGTTTTGAAGGCGTCGCTGGGCGAGGCGGCAAAGCCCCGGTTGCCTTGCGGAATCCGGTCGGGTTGCTTGACGGCTTGTTCGATCAACATCGAATTGGTTTGAATCACGGCGGTTCGCAGCAGTGAACCTTCGACCAACTGACCTTTGCCGGTTTTTTCGCGCGCCCACAGGGCCGCCAATGCGCCCATGGCGCACGCCTGGGCAGTGGAGAAATCAACGTAGGTGGAGATGGCGCGGCGCGGGGCATCGGGTTCCCCTGTCATGTACATCGCGCCGCTCATGGCCTGGCCCACGCCGTCGAAGCCGGGCCGGTCTTTCCACGGCCCGGCCGTTCCGTAGGCGTTCACCGTTACCAGGATGCAGCGGGGGTTCAATTGGCTCACCGTGGCGTAATCCAGGCCCAATTGCGTCAAGGTGGGTGTCGGCAAGTTGGCCACCACAACATCGGCGGTCAGGATGAGCTTGCGCACGATTTCGCGGCCCTGAGGGCTGGCCAGATCGAGCGTAAGGCAACGCTTGTTTCGGTTGATCTGCAAGAACATGCCACCTTCGCCCGTTTCGGCTACGGGCAGCACACAGCGATCCTCGCCGCCTTCCAGACGCTCGATGCGGATCACATCGGCACCCATATCAGCCAGCAAAGTGGCGGCATAGGGCCCGGCGATGAAGCGGCCAAAATCCAGAACCCGATAACCTGTCAGCAAACCCATTGCGAATTCCTCATGTTGTTTTTGATAAAACTTTACAAGCCAAAGCACGAACCTGATTCACTGCCCAAAGCGAAGCCGTGCCCATCTGGACGCCAGTTTAGGCCCGAAACACCATTCGTTATCGATTCAAAACAATCCATCAGAACCTTTCGCCCGATCAAGCCGCCGCGTTTTAAGGTTGAAACCCCGCCGGATATCATGCACAGCCTGCCTCCGAAACCCACCACAGCCAACTTTATGAATCAACCCCTTTTAAGACGTCAATCAGTGGTTGCGTTGATGCTGCTGCTGGCATCTTTCGTTTTTCCCGTTGGTGCGGTGAGTGTTCGGGTTGCCAACCAGGGGGATGTGTTGTCGCTTGACCCGCATTCATTCAATGAGGCGGTGCAACTTTCGTTTTTGAACAATGTGTTCGAGGGACTGGTGACGCGGGGCAAAGATCTGAACCTGACCCCGTCGTTGGCCGAAAAATGGGTTGCTGCTGGCCCCAATGTTTGGCGGTTTGAGCTGCGTAAAAACGTCAAATTTCATGATGGCGCTGCGTTCACGGCAGACGATGTTGTTTTTTCACTCGAGCGCGCCAAAGGAGACGGCTCGGATGTCAAGCCCCAGTTGGCCTCCGTCAAAACGATACGCAAAGTGTCTGATTTCATCGTTGAGATGGAAACCAGCGCGCCCAACCCGATCCTGCCGGAACTGTTGACCAATGTTCTTATTTTGAGCAAGGCTTGGGCTGAAACCAATCAGGCGACGCGCCCGGTAGACCGTCGCCGTGGCATTGAAAACGCCGCGTCGTTTCGGGCCAATGGCACCGGTCCTTTTCGGGTTCGGGAGCGTCAGCCCGGCACGCGTACGGTCTTGCAGCGTTCACCGACCTGGTGGAACAAGCTCGAATCCAACATCGATGAGGTGATCTTCATGCCCATCGAAAACAACTCGACGCGGGTAGCTGCGTTGTTGTCTGGCGAGGTGGATCTGATTGACCCGGTGCCGTTGCAGGATGTTCAGCGGATCAACGCGTCAAACAATCTCCAGGTGGTCGAGAACCCTGAATTGCGCATCATTTTTT
>JANOVW010000500.1:0-5232 GCA_031417575.1 Rhodoferax sp.
GGAGCGGCCGTGGCCGCGTTTGTCGTAGCGCAACACGCGGAATTTGTCGGCCAGGGCGGGCAGGGTGTCGTCCCACATGTTGTAGTTGGACATGAGGCTGTTGGAGAGCACCAGAACGGGGCCATCGGCGGGGCCGTCCCACCGGTAAGCCAATGTCACGTCGCCCACTTGCACAGTGTTTTCCATTTTTTCCTGGGGGTTGTTGGTCATTAATTCATGTTAATCCACGCGCGGGTTTGTGAGGTGCAAATTGGCCTGCCGTGCGGGAAAGCGATAGGCACTGGTTGGCAGCGGGATGTCACAATGATTTTTTTGACATTGGAGCCATTGCCATGCCTGTTACCTTGAAGAGACTTTTCAGATCCATTGCGCTGTCAGTCGTTGCGACTGGCCTGGCTTTTTCAGCTGGCGCACAACAGCTTTCCATTGCCACGGGTGGCACGGGCGGGGTGTATTACCCGCTCGGTGGCGCACTGGCGGCGGCCTTGCAGAAAAACATACCGGGCCTGACAGCCACAGCCGAGGTAACCGGTGGCTCGGTCGACAACCTCAAACTGATTGGCAGCGGCAAGCCTTATGTGGCTTTTGCCATGACCGACGCAACGCTGGATGCATCGCGCGGCGAAGACAAATTCAAGGGCCAAAAGGTTGCTGTCAAAACCCTGATGGTGTTGTACCCCAACCGCATGCACATCGTCACCATTGACGGCAAAGGCATCAACAAGATGGCTGACCTCAAAGGCAAGCGGGTTTCCACCGGTTCCCCCGGAAGTGCCACTGAAGTGATGGCTTTTCGGGTGATCGAGGCGGCGGGCCTGGACAAAGACAAAGACCTGAAGCGCGAGCGCCTGGGTGCGGCTGAATCAACCAACGCCATCAAAGACGGCAAGATTGATGCTTATTTCTGGGTTGGCGGCCTGCCGACAGCAGCCGTGACAGACCTTGCCAACACACCGGGCACCAAAATCAGGATGGTTGACCATTCCGAAACGGTTGCGGCCATGAACAAGAAATATGGCAACCTGTACGTGGAAGACAGCATTCCCAAAACCATGTACCGCGGCATGGACACCGACAACAAACAGGCCACCGTGATGAACATTCTGGTGGCACCCGACAACATGGACGAAAAAACGGCTTACAACATCGTCAAGACGATTTTTGACAAAAAACCCGATCTGATTGCAGCGCACAAAGAGGCTGAAAACTTCAAGCTGGAGTCGCAGTCCAATGCCGCTACGCCGATTCCGTACCATCCTGGCGCCATCAAATATTTTGCCGAAAAAGGCATCAAGCTCAACTAAGCCCAGACCGGTTGACGAGACCCTTCCCAAGCCCCGCCCTGTCAGCGGGGCTTTTTTTAGCCCACACCCAAAACCCGCATGTCCGATTCATCCATCTCCAACAGTATCCACCCCGCGGGCGGCGAATCGGTCAAGGCCGTCAGTGAAGAAGCCCTCAAAAAGGCTGAAGCGTTCATCGAGGCCGATGAAGGTGCCAGCAACAAGTTCAAAGGCTGGCTGGCCATTCTGGTCACCGTGATGGCCGTGGCGATGTCGGTTTTTCACCTGTACACCGCTTACGCCATCTTTCCAACCCAGTGGTTGCGGCCCATCCATGTGGGCATGGTGCTGGTCTTGTGTTTCTTTCTTTTTCCGATTGCGCCCCGCTACCGTCACCGGCTGATGTGGTGGGACCTGCTGGCCGCCGCGTTGGCGGTGGCCATGGTGGCCTACCTGATCATGGGGGGCGACGATTTCGGCGACCGCAACACCACGCCTTTGCCATGGGACGTGTTTTTTGGTATCGCGCTGGTGCTGCTGGTGCTTGAAGCCATGCGGCGCACCAGTGGCTGGATCATGCCGTTTGTCACCGTGTGTTTCATCGCCTACGCGCTGGCCGGGCCGTGGTTGCCCGCGCCGTGGACGCACAAAGGCTACGAGGTGGCGCGCCTGATGGGCGTGCTTTATATGACGCTCGAAGGCATCTTCGGCGTGGCGGTCGATGTGTCGTCGTCGCTCATCATCCTGTTCACCATCTTCGGCGCGTTTTTGCAGTTTTCGGGGGCCGGCAAGTTCTATATCGATTTCTCTTTCTCGGCCATGGGTGGCAAACCCACCGGCGCGGGGCGCACCGTGGTGTTGGCGTCGTTTTTGTTGGGCGGCCCCTCGGGCTCTGGCGTGGCCACGACGGTAACCCTGGGCGCGGTGGCCTACCCGATGCTGGAGAAGGTCGGTTATGAGAAGAATGCTGCGGGCGGCCTGCTGGCGGCCGGGGGGTTGGGCGCCATTATTTCACCGCCGGTTTTGGGCGCCGCCGCTTTCCTGATCGCCGAGTTCCTGAAGATCAGCTACCTCGACGTGTTGCTGATGGCCGTCATCCCCACTTTGCTGTTTTACTTTGCGCTGTTTTTGATGGTGGAAATTGATGCCCGCAAATACGGCATGAACACCGCCGTTTTTGAAAAGGTCGAGTCGGTCTGGTCGCTCACCAAAAAGTACTGGTTTCACTTTTTGTCGCTGGTGTCCATCATTGTTTTCATGATGATGGGGTTCTCACCCGTGCTGTCGGTTTTTTGGGCCTCTGTGGTGTCGGTGGCAACCAGCTTTTTGCGCAGTGACACCGCCTTGCTGCAGCGCGATTTGTTCTCTGGCGGGCAGTTCTGGCAAAAATTCATCCGCTCGCCCTTCATCAAGGCGCTGGAGAATGGCTCGGTCAGCATGCTCAACGTGGGCGCCACCTGCGCGGGCGCGGGCATCATCGTGGGTGTGGTGGGGTTGACGGGCCTGGGCCTCAAGTTCAGCGGCATCGTGATCGACTACGCGGGGGGTTCGCTGCTGCTCACCGCCATTTTTACAGCGCTGGTGGTGTGGATCGTCGGGCTCGCCGTACCTGTCACCGCCTCGTACATCATCTGCGCGGTGATCACGGCACCCGCGCTCATCAAGTTGGGCGTGCCGGATTTCGCGGCGCACATGTTCATCTTTTACTACGCGGTGTTGTCTGAAGTTTCACCACCCACGGCCTTGTCTCCGTTCGCGGCGGCCGCGATTACCGGTGGCGACCCTTACAAAACCACCTTGCAGTGCTGGAAATACACGGTACCGGCCTTTTTGCTGCCCTTCATGTTTGTGCTGGACCCGGCCGGGCTTGGCCTGTTGCTGATGGGCTCTACCAAAGCACTGGCCGCCGCCAACTGGTGGTCTATTGCGCAAGTCACCCTGACAGCCGCTGTGGGCATCGCGGCCATTGCCGCCGGTTTTCAGGGTTGGGCGTTGAAGAAAACCACCTTGCTGGAGCGCTGGATGTTCATCGTGGCCGGGTTCTCGCTCACCTATCCCGGTATCGTGTTTGATATCGTCGGGTTTGCCTTGGTTGTTGCGGTGTTGGCCATGCAAAAACTACGCCGTGAAGCGGTGCCTGGGTGAGTGCGGGCGGTACGCACATTGGCCACCACGCTCCAATTTAAAAGCGCCAAATACCGCCTTTTTTTAAATTTTTGTAAAAATAAATAATAATTTGTAATCTTTTTTGCTATATAATATATATCTAGTAGTGCAATTAGTACGAGAACAATTGTTTTATTTAATTTAAGACATTGATATGAACAAGAAATTTACGTCGTTTGAGGCCTTTTACCCCTTCTATCTGAGCGAACACAGCAACGTGGTCTGCCGCCGTTTGCATTTTGCGGGCACCTCGCTTTCGGTGATCTGCCTGGCCATGTTTGGGGCAACCGGCCGCTGGCAGTACCTGCTGTATGCCTTGCTGTGTGGTTATGCCTTTGCCTGGGTGGGGCACTTTTTCTTTGAGAAAAACCGGCCCGCCACCTTCAAATACCCGCTTTACAGTTTTGCCGGCGATTGGGTGATGTACAAGGATATCTGGCAGGGCAAGGTCAAGCTTTAGCGCTGCCTCAAAGCAATTGCCGCACCGGCGACGTGGGCACAATGCCCTGCTCCCACACTGGGTGCGCACGGGTGCTGTGCGTCCACAAAAACTGGGCCACCAACGGTGCCTGCAAGGCGCTGTCCAGGTTCACCAACAACACAAATCGAGCGTCTTGTTGGGGCTGCATTTCATCGAGCTGTCCTATCCAATCGAGCTGCAGAAGGCCCTGCAATACCGGGCCCAGCTGAAGCGGGTCTACCTGCAACTGAGAACACAACTGCGCCTGGGTCATGCCGATGGGGGTGGAATTTGCCACTGACGCGGCAGGCAAGTCGTGCGCAGTGGCTGTGGCGTTTAAAGCCAAACTGTCGCTGCCTGGGCTTCGGTCCAGCAACGCGAGGGTCTCCAGCGCAAGCTGAAAATGCCAGGCCGGTGCATTGCTGCTGCGCAACTCCCCGGCCAACCAGCCCGGCAAGCTGGCCACAATGACGGCCCCACACAGCACAATCAGCCAGGCCAGGTACACCCAGATCAACAAAATGGGCACAGTGGCAAACGCACCATAAACCGCCGAATAAGTGGGCATGGCGCTTAAATACAGCGTCAGCAGCTTTTTGGCTGCTTCAAAGGCCAACGCCACCAGCGCACCACCCAGCCACGCATGTGACCACTTCACCAGCGTATTGGGCACTGAGCGGAACAACGCCGCCAAGCCCCCGGCCAGCAGCACCAGTTCGAGCAGGTTCAGCAGCAGCCGGAACCCCTCAGGGGGTGCGCCCACCACGGTTTTGGAAGCGGTCACCAGATACGAGGTAATCGTCAGAATGACCCCCAGCAGCAAGGGCCCCAGGGTCAGCACGGCCCAATAGATCAACACCCGTTGGCGCAGGGGCCGGGGCCGCTGCACGCGCCACAGGCGGTTCAGGGTGCGGTCGATTGTCAGAATCAAGGCCAACGCCGTGCCAAACAGTACCACCAGGCTGATACCGCCCAGGCGGCTGGCTTTGCCGGAAAACTGGGTCAAATAGCCCAAAACCTGCTTGGCAATGTTGTCGGGTACCAGGCTTTCGATCAGCCATTGTTGCAAAACCGTGTGCAGTTTTCCAAACATGGGGAACACCGTGAACACCGCCAACAGCACGGTGATGAGAGGCACCAGAGCGATGATGGTGGTAAAGGTGAGGCTGCTGGCGGTCAGCGGCAACTGGTCGGCCACGACCCGGTCGCGCAGATGCACGGCCATGGCCCGCCAGCGCAGACGCTGGAGGGTAAGGATGACTGACTGGATGCGGGCAGTAGACGAAGCGAAAAACGGGTGCATGGTGGGTATCATGCCATCGC
>JANOVW010000501.1:0-3674 GCA_031417575.1 Rhodoferax sp.
CAGATCGATCGCTTCAACGCCAAAGGCATTTTGCTCACCTCTGGCCAGCAGCTCGACGCTGACCTCGTCGTTACGGCCACCGGCCTGAATTTGCAGGTGCTGGGGGGTTTGCAACTCACCGTCGATGGTGTGGTGCAGGACCTGTCGAAAACCATGAACTACAAAGGCCTGATGTACAGCGGCATCCCCAACCTGGCCTCCAGTTTTGGCTATACCAACGCCTCCTGGACGCTCAAGTGCGACCTCACCTGCCAATTCGTGTGTCGCCTCCTCAACCACATGGATAAAAAGGGGCTTGCGTACTGTGTGCCACGCAACAACGATGCCAGCGTGGAAGAGCGCCCCTGGGTTGATTTTTCATCCAGCTACTTCGCCCGCGCCATGCATCTGTTTCCCAAACAAGGCTCCAAAACGCCTTGGCGGCTGTATCAAAATTATCCCAAAGACATTATGCTGCTGCGTTACGGCAAGGTGGATGACGGCGTTTTGCAGTTCGCATGATCTGCCCCTGAAATGGCGGGTCCGGATCCAGCCAGTACCGATGACAAGCAGCTCACACAATCGCTGATGCCTGTCAGTTTTCCCAAAGCGTTTCAACAACTGGCCTGGGCCAATCTGGGCGCACAAACCGCCGAACAAATCAGCCTGGCCGCGGTACCCATCGTAGCGGTGTTGGTGCTCAACGCGGGGCCGGGCGAAATCGGCTTGCTGGCTGCTTTCCAGACCCTGCCTTTTTTGCTGCTTTCGATTCCGCTGGGGCTGTTGGCCGACCGCATGTCGCGCCAGCGGCTGATGGTATGGGCCGAAGTGGTGCGGACAGCAGCGCTGCTGGCTTTGCTGGTGGCCCTGTTGTTTGGCGGACTCAGTTTGCCTGTGCTGGCGTTGCTGGGGTTTATCGGGGCCATTGGCACCGTCGGTTTCAGCGTGGCGGCCCCGGCGTTGGTGCCCGCCCTCGTCCCCAGTGGCACACTGGCTCAGGCCAACGGCCGCCTGGAATTGGCTCGCAGTGCCGCGTATGCGGGCGGGCCTGCGTTGGGTGGGGCGTTGGTCGCATGGATGGGTGGCTCCAGCGCCTTTGTATTGGCTGCCCTGCTGTCAGGTGCAGCCGTGTTGCTGCTGTTGGGTATTGCCGAGCCCGTGCGTGAGAAGCGCGCAGCGCGGCACCCGTGGCTGGACCTGCAGGAAGGTGCCTGGATGGTGTGGCGACACGAATTGCTGCGCCCCATCCTGTTGACGGCGGTGGCCTGGAACCTGGCTTGGTTCGTATTGCAGGCGGCCTACGTGCCCTATGCCCTGCGCGTGCTGGGCATGGACGCAGCGGGCGTGGGTGTCACACTGGCAATTTATGGGGTAGGGATGATCTTCGGGGCCCTATTGGCGCCGCGCATCGTGGGGGCCTTGCCGTTTGGCCGGGCCATCCAGTTGGGGCCTGTTTTTTCAGTACTGGGTTCGGCGCTGATGATGGCAACCTGGGTGTTCCCCAGCGTCCTGCTCGCCGGGCTGTCGTTTTTCCTTTTTGGATTTGGGCCCATCTTGTGGACCATCACGTCGCTCACTTTAAGACAGACGGTAACGCCAGGTGCCTTGTTGGGTCGCGTCTCGGCCCTGTTTCTCACGGTCAACATGGGCGCTCGGCCGGTGGGCGCCGCATTGGGGGGTTACGTGGGGGCGCAATGGGGTGAGGCGGCCTGTTTGGCCCTGTCGCTGGTGTTGTTTGCGGTTCAACTGGCCATTATTTTGTGGTCACCGGTGAGTGAGTTGCAAACGCTGCCGACGTCAGCGCACCCGTAACGATTTGTAGATAATGCTCTGTTTTTTAGAGCAAAATCTGTATACACATCGGTCTACGTGGCGCCATACTACGTAAAACTGCGTAGCGATGGGGGATGGGACTAACCCTCAATCAGGGTTCAAATTCAGCAAACTTGATCCCCGTCAAGAGTTTTTCACCCGAGAGACAAGAACATGCATCACCTGCAAAATCAGGATGCAAGTGACCTATCACTTCATCGGCTTTTTTTAGTGCAACTGGAGATTTTCATGAGCCAAATTCACGTCCGTACTTTCAACTTCCGTTCTTACGTGTCAAACACGTTTAAACGCAGCGCTTTGAGCCTGCTGGCCATTTCGTCGATGACGGCGCTGACAGGTGTGGCACCGGCCTTCGCCGCTTGGGAGCCCACCAAGCCCGTCGAACTGGTGGTGCCTGCTGGCACCGGGGGTGGTGCCGACCAAATGGCCCGCCTGATTCAAGGCATTGTCATCAAATACAAGCTGATGAAAGAGCCGCTGATCGTGGTGAACAAGTCGGGCGGCGCGGGTGCCGAAGGTTTCCTGTCGGTCAAAGAAGCCAAGGCTGATCCCCATAAACTGATCGTTACGCTGTCCAACCTGTTCACGACCCCCATGGCCACGGGCGTGCCGTTCAACTGGCGCGACATGACCCCCGTCTCCATGATGGCGCTCGATCAGTTCATTTTGTGGGTAAACGCCGAAGCGCCTTACAAAACGGGCAAGGAATACCTGGACGCAGTCAAGGCGGCCGGGCCCAACAAAATGAAAATGGGCGGAACCGGCTCCAAACAAGAAGACCAGATTCTGACCGTCGGCATGGAAAAAGCCACCGGTACCAAGTTCATCTACGTTCCCTTCCGCGGTGGCGGTGAAGTGGCCGTGCAGCTGGTTGGCAAACACATCGATTCCACTGTGAACAACCCGATTGAAGCCGTGGCGCAGTGGCGCGCTGGCCAGTTGAAGGCGCTGTGTGTATTCGACGAAAAACGCCTGGCCTACAAAGCCAAGGTAACCGATAAGTTGTCTTGGGCCGATATCCCGACCTGCAAAGAGTCTGGCGTTCCTGCCAGCTACACCATGTTGCGCGGCATCTTCACCTCGCCTGGCGTCAGCAAAGACCAGCTCGCGTTTTATGTCGACATGCTGAAAAAAGTGCGCGACACCGCCGAGTGGAAAGACTACATGGAAAAAGGCGCCTTCAACCAAACCAGCATGTCGGGCGATGCTTTCGGCGACTGGCTGGGCAAAACCGAAAACATGCACCGTGAGCTGATGAAAGAAGCCGGCTTCATGGCGAAATAAGGAGTTGGGCATGTCGACAAACGAAGAATCAGAGAGCCCGGGCGTCGTGTCCACCCATGTGGTGGAAGCGGTGGTCGCGGCCTGCGTTTTGGGCTTGGGGTTGTTGGTGATCTTCGGTAGCCGCAAGCTGGGCTCCGGCTGGACCTCAGACGGCCCAGGTGCCGGTTATTTCCCGTTTTATATCGGGCTGATTCTGTGTGTGTCAGCAGTCGGCATTTTTTACCAAGCCGTTTTTGGCAAGGGCAAAAATACAGAAGCCTTTGTCGACAAGGCGCAGCTCAGCCGCGTGTTGCAGGTGTTCATACCGGCATTGGTCTATGTTGGGGCCATCCAGTTTGTCGGCATTTATTTGGCTTCTGCGGTGTACATCGCCCTGTTCATGTTGATCCTGGGCAAGTTTTCGGCGGTGAAAAGTGTCATTGCTGCTGTCGTGATCAACGTGGTTTTTTTCATGATGTTTGAAGTCTGGTTCAAGGTGCCGCTGTTCAAGGGCAACTGGAATCCTTTGGGTTTCCTGGGGTATTGAGATGGAAGAAATCAACGCGCTTTTTAACGGCTTCAGCGTCATCCTGACGCCC
>JANOVW010000502.1:0-2672 GCA_031417575.1 Rhodoferax sp.
GCTGCCAAATCGGGCACAACATAACAGTCGGGCAAACTGGCGCAAAACAGCAAGGTGCAAGACAGCGGGCCATATTGGGTGAACAGCGCTTCGGCCCGCTGAATTTTTTTGGTGTCGGCCCATGGTGGCAACGCGCGTCCTGCTTGCAGATAAGCGTCCAGTGCTTGCTGCACGGGCGACGTTGCCCCGAGCTGTGCGGGCAAATCACCGCTGATCGCACGGTTGCTGGTCCACTGGCCAAAGGCTCGATTAACCTGGGCAATTTGCGCCAAATTCGCGTCACGGTTTGCCGTCGACCAAGGTTGCAACACCGTAGCCATGGTTTGGTCGGCCAACGGATCTGCAACATATCGCATGTGGGCAAGCCGCTCGAAGCTCACCGGCGAGGGAATGCTGGCCGATCCATCCGCTGCGTCTTGCACCCGCCAGCGCCACCAGCCCGCCAATGCGCACAACAAGGGGATACCCATGGCAAAAACGGACACCGTGCGGGTCTCCACCGGGGTTCCGTTAAAAGCCTGAAACAACATGGAACCGCCGTAGATTGTGAGCGGGAGCAGCGCATCCCACTTTGAATAACGCGGGGCGGCGGATACGGCTGCGGCTGCCCCCGGTTCAGCAGGCTGTGCCCTGACCCGGCGCAACTCCAGGGAAAAGAGGAAAAGGATGACAAATGAAATCTGCATCCAACCGACAAACCCTTGCAGCGTTTCGCCAAACCACCAACCATCGGTTTTGGTCATGATCCAGGCTTTGAGCTTGAACACCATGTACGGGTCAGCCGCCAGATCGTAAGCGGTGACCAGCGCAGCTGCCAGAAAACTCATAAAGGCAAGGCCCCATTTGCTGGTCGGCAGGTACACCGGCCGCAACCAAATCAACAAATTGGCCAAAACAAAGGCGGTGTAACACAGCACAAACCACATCAAAGGGATGATGGCGGGCACATCGCCAATGCGCCACCCCAGGACATCGGTGTAGGTGTAACTGCCAAAAAACCAGCCCCGGCTGGAACCCATTTGCTCGGCAAACCAACCGATACAAACGGCAAGCCCGACAAACTTGAGCGCGGTTTTGGCACCCAGCAAATGCGTGGCATTGGCCCAACACGCGGCAAACATGAACAATGAACAAACCACCAACGCCACGGTGGTTTCGTTGTGGCTTCTTGCGGCCAGCGTGACCACAAAGGCGGCCAGAAACAGGTAAGCCAATTTGGGGACCAAGGCTTGCCAACGGCTCATATCAGGGCTCCGAATACTTATGGTTGAATTGTGGGCCGATTATGCTATATATTTAGTAGCTTAATCTGCAGCATTTGTGAGCGCTAAATGGCCGCTGTCTCAAACCGACTGGCACGCCAACCCAATGCATGTGCCGTGGCGATGTTGTGGGCCAGATCGTCTATAAAAAAAGTGTTGGCCGGTTCGAGCTGAAACTGCCGCTGCAATAGCTGGAAGATAGCTGCATCGGGCTTGATCAGATTGACATCGCCCGAAAAAATTCCACCATCAAACCACTTCAAAAAATCATGGCGCTGCTGCAGCACTCGGGCATACGGCGCGGGCATGTTTGACAGGTAATACAGCCTGAGGTCGGCGCCACTGTCGCGCTTGGCCTTGAGTTCGGCCAACACGGTCAGCGTGTCCGGCAAGGGCATCAGGCACTCACCGATGCCCCGCACCAACTGCAACAAACGATCTGGCGGCAGAGCCAGCCTGCCTGCCGTGCGCTGAACGACCTCGGAAATAGTCAGCTTACCCGCGTCAAACTGTTGCCAATCGTCATGACCGAAAACAGCCCGCGCGAGCTGCTGAGCCATTTCATCGGTGGGTGCCAACTCGGGGAACGTTGAAGCCATTAGCTGAGCGGGCTGCCAGCCAAACAGCACCCCGCCAAAATCAAACACCACGTTCATCAATTCAACCCGGGCGATCAATGCACGTTCAATTTGTCGATCAGTCCGGCAGTCGAACCGTCCAGCCCTTTGGTATCTCCGCTGTTCATGCGTGCCTCGATATCCTTGGCCAGCACTTTGCCCAGCTCTACGCCCCACTGGTCAAAACTGTTGATGCCCCAGACACTGCCGCTGACAAACACGCGATGCTCTTGCAATGCAATCAAAGCACCCAAGGATTTCGGGGAGAGTTCATCCAGCAATAAAAATGTGCTGGGCCGGTTACCCGGAAAATGCCGGTGACCGCCTGCATCGGTCTGACCCACCATCAACGCTTGGGCTTGAGCCAAGACATTGGCGAGCAGAAGGTCATGGTGGCGTGCCAGATTGTGGTGTGGCTTGCGAACCGCGATGAATTCAACGGGCACGACATCTGTGCCCTGGTGCAGCATCTGGAAATACGCGTGTTGCCCATTGGTTCCCGGTTCTCCCCACAACACCGGGGCAGTCTGGAAGGGCAAAGCCTGTCCCTTCATGTCAACCCGTTTGCCATTGCTCTCCATCTCGAGCTGCTGCAAATAGGCCGGCAACCGACGCAACGCGCTGTGATAGGGCGAAATGGATCGGCTGGTAAACCCATGAAAGTTACGGTACCAGATGTCAATAAGTGCCAGCCGAACCGGCAGGTTTTGGTTCAGGGGTGCAGTCTGAAAATGCTGATCCATTTCGTAGGCACCGCTCAACATGCTTCGGAAGTTGTCTGGCCCAATCGCGA
>JANOVW010000503.1:0-1710 GCA_031417575.1 Rhodoferax sp.
GTGGACAGCACCACGACTTACGCTGTTACCAGCCGCACCACAGACTCCTGGTTGGCGGGTCTTACGGGCTCTCGCGATGCCCATAGCTGGCAGTTCAATCTGCGGCGTGACCAGGATTCGCAGTTTGGCGAAGCGACGACAGGTTTGGCGGGATATGGCTTCAAATTGACCCCAAACTGGCGCGCGCATGGGTCTTATGGCACGTCGTTCAAGGCACCCAACTTCAACCAGCTTTACTTTGTGTCACCTTTTTTCAATGGCAATCCAAACCTGAGACCCGAGCGTGGTCAGAACACTGAGTTGGGGCTGGCTTATACCCTGGGTACACATGACATCAAACTGACCTATTTCCAGAGTCGAATCACGGACCTCATCGTCACGGCACCGACAGTCGCCAATGCGGCGAGCGCCCGTATCGCGGGCTGGACGCTGGCGTACGAAGGACAAATGGCGGCCCTGACATTTAGGGCGGCACTGGATTTGCTGGATGCCCGCAACGAAGCCACCAACCTGAAGCTGATCCGCCGCGCCGACCAGCAATTGACGGCGGGGTTGGATTACACCACCGGCGCCTGGAAACTCGGCACCTCGCTGCTGGTGGCTTCGGAACGGTTTGACAACGCCGCCAACACCTTGCGCCTGGACGGATACACCACTTTGGATCTGTCGGCAGACTACGCGGTGGCCAAAAACTGGACGCTGCAGGCGCGCCTGAACAATGTGACAGATGCGGTTTACCAAACGGCCAACGGTTACAACCAGGCTGGACGTGCTGCATATTTCACTTTGCGTTACCAACCGCAATAATCGGGTTAGAGCGGCTTCAAACTGGCGGCAGGGCACCCGCTGCCTGCTGATCCGCCAGCAAGCTTGTCGCCAGTCAAAAGGTCGTTTCATGTCTTCACCGCAGTCGTTTGATTTTGCTGGCTTGGCCGAAGGGGTTCAAGGCCCGCAGCGCATCGTCTGCCTGACGGAAGAAACCACCGAGTGGCTGTATCTGCTGGGCCAAGAGCATCGCATTGTGGGCATTTCCGGTTACACCGTGCGCCCGGCCCGGGCGCGGGCTGAAAAACCCCGCGTCAGCGCGTTTTTGAGTGCGAAGATCGACAAAATCCTTGCGCTTCAACCCGACTGCGTGTTTGGTTTTTCAGACCTTCAGGCCGACATTGCCGTCCTGCTGATCCGCCAGGGCGTGCAGGTGACGGTGTTTAACCAGCGCAGCGTGGCCGAGATTTTGTCGATGATGACGCAAGTGGCCGCCATGGTGGGGCAGGTTGACAAAGGCCAGGCGCTGATGGCTGGCATGTGCCGTCAATTGGCGGCCATTCAGCGCCAGGCTGCTGCTTTGCCGCGCCGCCCCCGCGTATTTTTTGAAGAATGGGATGTGCCGCACATCAGCGCCATCCGCTGGGTGTCTGAACTGGTTGGCATTGCGGGCGGGGACGATTGTTTCCCCGAACTGGCGCAAGAGGCCATGGGCAAAAACCGCATCATTGCCGACAGCGGCGAGATTGTTCGTCGCAATCCAGACATCATCGTGGGCTCGTGGTGTGGCAAGAAATTCCGGCCTGAAAAAGTGGCGGCCCGCCCCGGATGGGAGAGCGTGAACGCCGTAAAAAACCGGCAACTGTTTGAGATCAAATCGGCCGACATTCTGCAACCCGGCCCGGCAGCCCTGACGGACGGTGTGGCCCAATTGCACCGCATCGT
>JANOVW010000504.1:0-2984 GCA_031417575.1 Rhodoferax sp.
GCTTGGGCGTACACACCGGCAGCAAACAGACCAGCGATCAGGGCGGCGAGAACTTTGTTCATTTCAATTTCCTTAAAACACGTGATTTAGAAGTTTCCCTCCTGATAACCAGAAGGCTCACCCGTAACGGGGCCTGTTTACCGATGGTTGACAATTCCCCTAATTATTTTCAAGTTAAAATCAAAAAGTCGAAATCGAAGCGTTTCTCCCTTGAAAAACTGCTCCTATTTGTCGTTTTTTTTCAGCGTTCCCGGAGCCATTCCCCATGTACCAACATATCAAGGTCCCAGCGGCAGGGCAGAAAATTACCGTCAATGCCGACAACTCCATCAATGTCCCCGATGAACCCATCATTCCCTTCATAGAAGGCGATGGCACAGGTCTGGACATCACGCCCGTTATGCTCAAGGTGGTCGATGCAGCCGTTGCCAAGGCTTATGGTGGCAAACGCAAAATTCACTGGATGGAGGTTTATGCGGGGGAAAAATCCACCAATATCTATGGGCCTGATGTCTGGCTGCCCGAAGAAACGCTGCAGGTCCTGCGTGAGTATGTTGTCTCCATCAAAGGGCCGTTGACGACACCCGTCGGTGGTGGCATTCGCTCATTGAACGTGGCGTTGCGTCAGGAGCTTGATTTGTACGTCTGCCTGCGCCCGGTGCAATACTTCAAAGGCGTACCTTCACCCTTGAAAGAGCCGGAAAAAACCAATATGGTGATCTTCCGTGAAAACTCGGAAGATATTTATGCGGGTATTGAATATGAGGCCAAAAGCGACAAGGCCAAAAAACTCATCAAGTTTCTGATTGACGAGATGGGTGTCAAAAAAATCCGGTTCCCGGAGACCTCGGGAATTGGCATCAAACCGGTCTCAATTGAAGGCACCGAACGCCTGGTGCGAAAAGCCATCCAGTACACCATCGACAATGACAAGCCCAACCTGACCATCGTTCACAAGGGCAATATCATGAAGTACACCGAAGGTGGCTTCCGAGATTGGGCTTATGCTTTGGCTCAAAAAGAGTTCGGCGCAACGCTCATTGATGGCGGCCCGTGGTGCAAGCTGAAGAACCCCAAAACCGGGCGCGACATCATCATCAAAGACAGCATCGCCGACGCGTTTTTACAGCAAATCCTGCTTCGCCCGGCTGAGTATTCGGTGGTTGCCACCCTGAACCTCAACGGTGATTACATCTCTGACGCGTTGGCGGCGCAGGTTGGTGGCATTGGCATTGCTCCAGGCGCCAACATGTCAGATACAGTGGCATGTTTCGAAGCGACGCATGGCACGGCACCCAAATACGCGGGTAAAGACTACGTCAACCCGGGTTCTGAAATCCTCTCGGCTGAAATGATGTTGCGCCACATGGGCTGGAAAGAAGCAGCCAATCTCATCATCAGCTCGATGGAAAAATCGGTGTTGTCCAAACGGGTCACTTACGACTTTGCCCGCCTGATGGACGGAGCCACCCAGGTCAGCTGCTCGGGGTTTGGGCAGGTGATGATCGAACACATGTAGCCTTGCCCGTGCCTGTTGAAAGGCAAAAAGAATGGCGAAAAACCGCTATTGGCAAATGCCTTGGCGGTTTTTTCGTTTTCTGGCTTGAATGTGGCAAAGTTGTCACCAAATCCCCTGAGCGCCTGCGTTGGCTTGCACTGCTCGATAGAATGAATTCATGGCTACCCAAATCCCCGTAACTCCTCCAGCCAACACACCACCGTTGACCCGTCCGCGTGAGCCCGATGACGGCGGTGCCGTGGTGCTCGAGCGCAGAACCCAAAAAACCAAACCGCCGCAGATGTACCAGGTGGTGTTGCTCAATGACGACTACACGCCCATGGAGTTTGTCGTGGTTGTGATTCAGGAGTTTTTCAACAAAGACGTTGAAACGGCCACCCAGATCATGCTGAAAATTCACCTGGACGGCAAAGGTGTTTGCGGCGTTTACTCCAAAGACGTCGCCGCCACCAAAGTCGATCAGGTTTTGGAGGCTGCCGGCAAGGCCGGGCATCCGCTGAAGTGCGTGAGTGAGCCGGTTGAAATCTGAGCCGGTCAAAAATTATTGTTGTGAATTCGGCAAATCGCCCCAACTGATCCGAATTGCAGTTAATCTACAAATCAAGACAACGTCAACCCCAAGGCAGAAAGAGAACTCATGATTGCCCAAGAACTGGAAGTTAGTTTGCACATGGCGTTTGTCGAGGCGCGTCAGCAACGCCACGAGTTCATCACCGTCGAGCACCTGCTGCTCGCCTTGTTGGACAACCCCAGCGCCGCTGAAGTGTTGCGGGCCTGCTCGGCCAATATCGATGATTTGCGCAAATCATTGTCGAACTTCATCAAAGACAACACGCCGCAGGTGGCCGGTTCGGATGATGTCGATACGCAGCCCACGCTGGGTTTCCAGCGCGTGATCCAACGCGCCATCATGCACGTGCAAAGCACGGGTAGTGGCAAAAAAGAAGTCACCGGCGCCAATGTGCTGGTGGCCATTTTTGGCGAGAAGGATTCCCATGCCGTCTACTACCTGCACCAGCAAGGTGTAACCCGGCTGGATGTGGTCAATTTCATCGCCCATGGCATCAAGAAATCAGACCCGCCCGAGCCTGCTAAATCCGGTGAAAGCCAGGCCGAGGGCGAAGAGGGCGGCGGCGAAAAGAACGAAAAACAAAGCCCGCTGGAGCAGTACACCCAAAACCTGAACCAGCTTGCCAAGGACGGCAAGATTGACCCGCTGATCGGGCGTGAATACGAAGTTGAGCGCGTCATCCAGATCCTGTGCCGCCGCCGCAAAAACAACCCGCTGCTGGTGGGTGAGGCGGGCGTGGGCAAAACTGCCATTGCCGAGGGTTTGGCCTGGCGCATCACGCAAAAAGACGTGCCGGAGATATTGGCTGAATCGGTGGTTTATTCACTTGACATGGGCGCTTTGTTGGCCGGCACCAAATACCGTGGCGATTTTGAACAGCGCCTCAAGGGTGTG
>JANOVW010000505.1:0-2920 GCA_031417575.1 Rhodoferax sp.
TGGCAGGAAGCGCCGGTCGAACACTTCATTGACGCTCGGTGATCGAGGCAAACGCTTGACGCGAACCATGCGTTCGATCAGGCGTTGCAAGCGTTGGTCGTCCATATCGCCGATTCCAATGGTTCTGCCTTCCGGGTGGGCCATTTCAATGTCGAGTGTGCCTTGCAAGCGGCGCAGGTTGACCGCGGTATCGATGCCGGGCGCGCGGCGCGCAAGCGCTTCGATGGCACTTTGCGGATTGCGAACCGTGTCTGCAAGGCCTTGATTGATGGCCCGCACCAGACCGGCCAATGCCGGCTGCTCACGCTGGTAGGTTTCGCGTGTGACGAACAACGTATTGCCATACATTTCCGGCAAAACGTCTGACCAATTCAGAAAGCGCACCGCCTGCGGGTCAATGCCATAGGGTGCAGCCGAGGCAATCAGCGTATTAACGAAGCCGAAAACGCCGTCAGCACCCCGTCCCTGAAGCATGTCATCCATGGCCTGCCCCATGCCGCCCATGGAGCCATCGACCCGCACGCGGCTCGCATCGAAGCCGGCAGCGTTGGCATACAAATCAAAGGTAAGCAACGCCGCATCATTGGCATGACCCACAACTCTCTTGTTGATGAGGTCAACGGGTTGGCGAATGGCGCTGCGCGCGTCGACAGCAATCGTAAACGGCACCACATTGAACGTGGTGAAGATGGCAACCGGCCCTGTGCCCGGCGCGCTGCGGGCAATACGCTCGATGAGGGCGCTGATGTCGCCGTAACCGATGTCGTAGGCGCCGTCGCGCACCATGGGCACCATGGCAGCCGCGCCGGGGCCACCCGAGAACTGAACGTCCAGCCCGGCTTCACGCAGATAGTGGCGATCTTGGGCCAGCAAAAAGAAAGCAACGGGCCCCGACAAACTGGTGTTCAAAAGCAGCCGAAAAGATTTGCGCTGCGCCGCACCTTGCGCGCCTGCATTCAAGAATGGGCAAAGGCCTCCTGCTGCCAGAAAGGTGGTGAAACAGCGGCGGCTCAGGGGTGACACGTCGCCAGGTTTTTTAATGGGGCCGGGTTTCATATTGGGTTGTTTTGAAGGTGAACTCATGGCCTTGCGCGAAGGCTGGCCAAGGGCAGGTATTCTGGATTGAATATTTCTGACGGCGCGGGTGTTCGGGGCAGCTTGTTCCCTTGCACCATGAGGGCGATGCCACGGGCCAGGCGCATTGAATCAACATCGCCGATATGCGTTTGCCTGGATTCAGCGGGCAGCGCGGCGCTCATCTCCAGGTCCAGCGTGGCTTTTAGCCGCGCCTGCTCAGCGGCGCGGTTTGAACCGGCTGCGGCCTGCAAGCTTGCATCGAGCCCAGCCGCAGGGTCACGCAGCATGTCTATCGCGCCCCTGTTGATGGCGCGCAGCAGTGCGGCGACAAGGTCAGGCTCGTTGCGCAGCAAGCGCTGCGAAGCCATGACGACGCTGCCATAGAGCTCTGGCGCAAACTCGGCGAAACGCAGGAACCTCACACGGCGCAGCAGGCCGGGGTCGGCTGCAACCAGCGCGCCCGTGAAGGTGCTGACATATCCAAATGCCCCCGCAGTTTGGCCGCGAATCACCTCCTCAGCCATTCCTGCCATGCCGCTCCAGGCGCTGGCGACAGTCACGCTGGCAGGATCGATGCCTTGCCTCAGGCAAAGTGCCGGAAATGTGCGCAGCGCCACATCAGAGTCATGCCCAATAACGCGGTGACCGATCAATTGCCTGGGGTTTTGAATCGGTCCATCGGCGGCAACCAGAACGCAGGATGGCGACGCATTAAACATCATGTAGACGCCGCAAGGTGCCGCCCCCGGGCTGCGGGCACAGACTTCAATCAAGGCGTTGACATCGCCATAGGCCAGGTCATAGTCTCCCGAGACCATACGAGGCGCGGCCGTGTAGGCACCGCCGCCGGGCGTGAGCAGGAGCTCGATTCCCTCAGAGGCGAGGTAGCCTCTGGCCTGGGCCAACCACAGCCAGGCTTGGGGGCTCGAATACCCCGTATTGAGCAACATGCGCAAGCGCCGGACAGGTCGCTGCGCATACCCGGCCAAAGGTGCAAAAAGAGCGCTGTTGATTGCGGCAGCCAGCCATGTGCGGCGCGTCACACTGGTTTGCGAAAGAGCTGTATCTGTATTCATGACAGCAATGTATTTCACGACGCACCCGTCTGCAAATCCGTACGAACGCCCGTGAGACTGCGTACTTTTACGGAGAGACCCTCGATATCTCGCTTTTCATATCGCAGTGTTCCCCTTGCCCTCAAAAACTCGCCTTCGTCTTCACCACCAACTGCACCGCGCTGATGCCGCCGTCGCGGTTGGCGGGTACGGCCAGGTCGATGTGCAGCACGTTGCCAAAGGCGGTGCGGGTGCTGGAGATGCGCAGGCCCGCGCCGATGTTGGAGAGCCAACCGGTGTTGCCATTGGCAGCCAGGCTGGCGTTTTGGCCACCCCAGGCGCGGCCCATGTCGTAAAACGCGGCGCCGCCGACGCGAAAAAGGCGCAACAGGTACAGGTCTGAAAAGCCCCGCGCTTCGAGCGTGAGCAGGGCGCGCTGGTCGCCGCTTTGGTAACGCAAGGGGTAACCGCGCAAGCCGGTGTCGCCGCCCAGGGTGAGGTAATCGGTGGGCTGCGGGTTGGTCAGCACATCGGCAGTGAAGGCGGCGTAGGCCAGGTAACGCTTGTTCAGCGGCAGGTAATAACGCAGGGCGGTGCTGGCGGTTTGGCGCTGCACCTGCCCGCTGCCATATTGGCCCGACACGGCGGCAGACGCGAACAGGTCTTGTTCGCCCTGAAAACGGAAACCCTTGCTGATGGAGCCCGAATACAGCCACAGGTCTTGGCTGGAACCCAAGGATGGCAAGGCCCGCTCGATTTGCACGGTAGCCGCCAAACCCCGCGCAAAA
>JANOVW010000506.1:0-3147 GCA_031417575.1 Rhodoferax sp.
GCATAAAAACCGCCAAACAAAGCAGCCAGGGTGAACAGATTGGGCAAGATATACAGGCCTTTGCGGCGCTTGCGAACCACCACTTCTTCGCCCAGCGTTGAGTCGGGTTCGTTTTCATCGAGCAGATTACCAAACACCTGAACCGCCTGATTGAAGTAGTCAAGGTGGTTGACCTGACCGAAGGCTCTTACATCGAGCGTGAACTGATGATGGTCAAAGTCCGTGCCGTTGGCAAGGAGCGCGAAGAGATGAAACGCATGGCTGACATCTTCCGGGGTCGCATCATTGATGTGACCGACAAAAGCTACACCATTGAACTTACAGGCGACTCCGGCAAAAACGACGCGTTTTTGACGGCGATTGAACGTGGGGCCATTCTGGAGACGGTTCGCACCGGTTCCAGCGGTATCGGGCGGGGTGAGAGAATCCTGAGAGTCTAAAAAATACCAGTTTTCAGCGATCCGAGCGCGCGTTTCGACAGGCTCAACGCGAACGGATCTTCTGTGGCGATCAACGTTAAACCGTTCGCCCTGAGCCTGTCGAAGGGCATTTCGCCAAACCATTTAGGAGAAAAAGATGAAAGTTTTTTACGACAAAGATTGTGATCTGAGCGTCATCAAGGGCAAAACCGTCGCCATCATCGGTTACGGCAGCCAGGGCCATGCCCATGCGCAGAATTTGAACGACAGCGGCGTAAAAGTTGTGGTCGGCCTGCGCAAGGGTGGCGCATCGTGGGACAAGGTTGGCAAGGCTGGCCTGCAGGTGGCTGAAGTGGCCGATGCGGTCAAGCAGGCCGATGTGGTCATGATTTTGTTGCCCGATGAACAAATCGGCACGGTGTACACGAATGATGTGGCGCCCAACATCAAGCAGGGCGCCTCGCTGGTGTTCGCCCATGGCTTCAACGTGCATTACGGTCTGGTTAGCCCCCGTGCTGACCTCGATGTCTGGATGGTCGCGCCCAAAGCCCCCGGCCACACGGTGCGCGGTACCTATGTGCAAGGCGGCGGCGTGCCCCACCTGATTGCTATCCACCAAGACAAATCGGGCCGTACGCGAGACCTGGCCCTTTCGTACGCCATGGCAAACGGTGGCGGCAAGGCCGGCATCATTGAAACCAACTTCCGGGAAGAAACCGAAACCGATTTGTTCGGCGAACAAGCCGTTTTGTGCGGTGGCACCGTTGAGCTCATCAAAGCCGGTTTTGAAACTCTGGTGGAAGCCGGTTACGCCCCGGAGATGGCCTATTTCGAGTGCCTGCACGAACTGAAACTGATTGTGGACATGATCTATGAGGGCGGCATCGCCAACATGAACTACTCCATCAGCAACAACGCCGAATACGGCGAATACGTTACCGGCCCGCGCATCGTGACCGATGAGACCAAAAAGGTCATGAAGCAGGTTCTGAAGGATATCCAAACCGGCGAATACGCCAAGAGCTTCATCTTGGAGAACAAGGCTGGCGCACCAACCTTGCTCAGCCGCCGCCGTTTGAACTCTGAGCACCAGATCGAAGTGGTAGGTGCCAAGCTGCGCGCCATGATGCCCTGGATTGCCAAGAACAAGCTGGTGGATCAAACCCGCAACTGATCGACCCGCTGCAAGGAATCAGTTGGCGCTTTTTTAAGTGCTGGTTCAAAACAAATGGCCACTTGCGTGGCCTTTTGTTTTTTAGTGTCCCTAGCGGCCTGCCATCGGGGTATATTTGGCAAACAAACATTTTGGCAGCCGCTTCGGTGGGTATTTGCTACAATTAATGTAGCGCAAAGTGCCATTTTTCAAAGCCTTTTAGGACAAATCTATGCATGATGGAAACGAACCCGACTCAACGCTGGGCGAAGAAGTGGTGGTTCGCAAGCGCCGCAAAGGCCTGTATATCTTGCCCAATCTGTTCACCCTGGCTGCTTTGTTTGGCGGTTTTTATGCCATTGTGATGGCCGTAAATGGCGAGTTTGACAAGGCAGCCATTGGTGTCTTTTGCGCCCTGATCCTGGACAGCCTGGACGGCCGGGTGGCCCGCATGACGAACACCCAAAGCGCATTTGGCGAACAAATGGACTCGCTCTCGGACATGGTCTCGTTTGGTGCTGCGCCGGCCCTTATTTCCTACGTATGGGCTTTGCAAGGCTTGGGCCGCTGGGGCTGGCTGGCCGCCTTTGTGTATGTCTCTTGTGCAGCGCTGCGGCTGGCACGCTTTAATGTCAACACCGGCGTGGTCGACAAGCGTTACTTTCAGGGGTTGCCGTCACCTGCTGCTGCGGCTTTGGTGGCAGGTTTCATCTGGCTGATGACCGAGCAGGGCTTTGAAGGCACCGACCGCCTGTGGGGCATGCCCATCCCCTGGATCACCTTTGGCTTGGCACTGTATGCAGGCCTGACCATGGTGACCAATGTGCCGTTCTACAGCTTCAAAGATCTGAGCATGAAGAAGAGCGTGCCTTTCGCTGCCATCGTGCTCATCGCGCTGGTCATTGCAGTCATCAACATCGACCCGCCCACCATCATCTTTGGCCTGTTCATTGCCTATGGGCTGAGTGGTTATGTAGTGTATGCCTGGCGCAAATCCAAAGGTCAACAAACCAGCGTCATCAGCACCTCCACTGATGAGCCGGACGAGCGGGGCTTGCATTGATGTTTTGAATGGATCTCGTGCAGCGACAAAAAAGCTATGCTATATTCCAGTCCATGAACCAAATTCTGCTGGCCCTACTGCTATCCCCCAACGGGCGGAGACGGTAGCGCACGCGCAAAACCCCTCTAACGGCCCGTCTGCAATCGCAACGGGCCGTTTTTCTTTGTGTTTTCAATTTTCGCAGTTTGATTTTTTTTCAGGAGCGCATCATGACTACTACCACAGCCAGCACCGACAAACTCATCATTTTTGACACCACGTTGCGTGACGGCGAGCAGTCGCCGGGCGCCTCGATGACCAAAGATGAAAAACTGCGTATCGCACGGCAGCTGGAGCGGCTCAAGGTGGATGTGATCGAGGCTGGTTTTGCAGCGAGCTCAAACGGCGATTTTGAGTGTGTCAAGGCCATCTCGGGCGTGATCAAGGACAGCATCGTTTGTTCATTGGCCCGCGCCAATGACCGCGACATTTCACAGGCTGCCGAGGCGCTCAAGTCGGCACAACGCGCGCGG
>JANOVW010000507.1:0-4969 GCA_031417575.1 Rhodoferax sp.
TTTTTCGCACGAGCGCTTGTACGACGGCCACTACGTGTGTGTGATGCGCAAGGGGCATCCGTTGGCATCCCAGGCGCTGACCTTGGCCGACTTTTGCACCGCACGCCACTTGCTGGTCAGCTTTTCCGGGCGACCCTTTGGCTTTATCGACGAGTCGCTGGCGGCCCTGGGCAAAAACCGGCGCGTGGTGTTAACGGTCAACCAGTTTTTTACCGCCGGGCGGGTGGTGGCCAACTCCAACCTGCTGACGGTGTTGCCGCGCCATTTTGTCAAGGTGACGGGCATTGCCGACGAGCTGACGTTGCAGGAGTTGCCCTTTGCCCTACCGACCGTGCATGTGGATGCCCTGTGGCACCACCGCCATGCCTACGACCCGGCCCAACTGTGGCTGCGCCGCACCATACGCGGCATTGCAGAGTCCGTTTTTGCGTCCGGCGCCTGAGCGCCCGGAAGGGAAACCCAGGCGCTCAGTGATTCAGACCACGCAGACTCAGACGTTCATGATCGACACGGCGCGTGCGTTCAAATAAGCGTCCATCGCCTCTGGGCCACCTTCTGAACCGTAGCCGGAATCCTTCACACCGCCAAACGGCATCTCGGCCGACGGCAAGGCCGGCATGTTCACCCACAACATGCCCACTTCAACGCGGCGTGCCAGCAGGTCGGCGTTTTTCAGCGAACGGGTGAAGGCATAACCGGCCAAACCGTAAGGCAGGCGGTTGGCTTCGACGATGGCTTCATCCAGCGTGTTGAAGCTGCGGATCGCCGCCATGGGGCCAAAAGGCTCGTCGTTGAACACCTTGGCGCTCAACGGCACATCGGTCAGGATGGTGGGCTGCCAAAAATTGCCTTCCGTGCCGATGCGCTCGCCGCCGAGTGCGACCGTGGCGCCCTGTTCAACCGCGTTTTGCGTGAACTCAGCCATGGCCGCCACGCGCCGCGGGTTGGCCAGCGGGCCCATAGTGGTTCCATCAGCAGCGCCATTGCCTACCTTGAGGCCCTGGCTGTAAGCCACCAGCGCTGCGGCAAATTCGTTTTTGATGCTTTCATGCACCAAAAAGCGTGTGGGTGAAATGCACACCTGCCCGGCATTGCGGAACTTGGCGGCACCAGCCGATTTGACGGCCAAGGCCACGTCGGCATCTTCGGCCACGATCACCGGGGCGTGACCGCCGAGCTCCATCGTCACCCGCTTCATGTGTTTGCCGGCCAGCGCCGCCAATTGTTTGCCCACCGGCGTGGAGCCGGTGAAGGTGATCTTGCGGATGATGGGGTGCGGAATCAGGTAATTGGAGATATCGGCCGGGTTGCCGTACACCAGGCCCAGCACGCCGGGGGGCAGGCCCGCATCGGCAAAAGCGCGAATGAGGGCAGCGGGCGCAGCCGGGGTTTCTTCGGGGGCCTTGACGATCATCGAACACCCCGTGGCCAAAGCCGCTGCCATTTTTCGCACCACCTGATTGATGGGGAAGTTCCAGGGTGTGAAAGCCGCCACCGGGCCCACCGGGTCTTTGAGCACCATCTGGCGGGTGGCCAAATTGAAACGCGAGGGCACGATGCGGCCATACACGCGCAGGCCTTCATCGGCAAACCATTCGATGATGTCGGCGGCGGCCATGGCTTCGCCTTTGGCTTCTGCCAGCGGCTTGCCCTGCTCTTGCGTGAGCAGTGCACCAATGTCAGCCGCGCGTTCACGCATCAAACCGGCCGCTTTGCGCATGATTTTGTTGCGCTCGATCGGCGGCATATCGCGCCAGACCTCAAAGCCCTTTTGGGCGGCGGCCAAGGCGCGGTCCAGATCAGGCGTGGTGGCATGGGCGACACGGCCAATTTCTTTGCCGGTAGCGGGATTGAACACGGCCAGACTTTTGCCTTCAGCGGCATCTTGCCACTGGCCGTTGATGAAAAGTTGGGTGTTGGGGTAGGTCATGAACGTCTTTCTAAAAAACTGAAGATCCGCAAAACTTGTTGATCGACGAGCCTGCTATTGTCACGCAAGCCCGTCAATCCAGGCCCAGCTTGATACGGCGCGCCACGTCGCCCCACTTGGCGCTGTCTGCCGCCAGCACCCGCACCGCTTCGGCAGCAGTGCTGCCCAGCACCACCTGATCAGTGGCCTTGAGTTTTTCAACCACGTCGGGTGATTTGAGGGCTTCGACAAAGGCTTGGCGGAACCGCTCGACGATGGCCGGGTTGACGCCAACCGGCGCAAACAGCACCAGTTTGAAGTTGGCTTCATATTTGGCCACACCCGCCTCGGCCATGGTGGGCACATCGGGCAACGTGGGCGAGCGCTCGCTGCCAGATACCGCCAGCGCCACCAGTTTACCGGCGCGTACGTGGGGCAATACCGTGGGCCCGGCCAGCAGCCCGCACGGCACTTGCCCGGCCAGTACGTCCTGCGTGGCGGGAGCCGGACCGCGGTAAGGAATGTGGTTCATCTCAAAACCGGCCATGTGCTGCAACAGCTCCATCGACAAATGGCCTGGCACACCCGCCCCGCCCGAGGCATACGCCATGGACCCCGCTTTGGCTTTGGCGATCATTTCGCGCAAATTCCGGACCCCCACTGACGGGTTGCACACCAACGTCTGATTGAAAGCCGTGGCCAGGCTGATGGGTACCAAGGCTTCGACCTTGAAGCCCAGCTGTTTGTAAACATGCGGGTTGACGGTCAGTATGGTGTCGGTGCCGATCATGAAGGTGTAACCATCAGGTGCAGCCCGCGTGACCTCAGCCGTGCCAATGTTGCCACCCGCGCCGGCACGGTTTTCCACCACCACGGGCTGCTTCAGGCTGGTTTGCAGCTTTTCAGCGGCCAGGCGGGCTGTCATGTCACTCGGGCCACCGGGCGGAAACGGCAACACCAGCCGAATCGGCCGCTCGGGCCAGTTGCCAACGCCTTGTGCGGCGACGTTGACCGCAGTGAGCAGTGGCACGGCCAACAGGGGTACGGTTAAAACGGATACCAAGGTTCGACGCATCATGGCTTGTTTCCTTCATTCGGCGGGGATGATCAGGCGAGTGGGTTTAAGTATGTCACGTCGCTTCGGTGCCCAACGACGTTTCGCAAAGGGCCAGCCAGGCCCTGCCCCAATGCACCATTCGGGCGCTTGCCATGAGGTCTGGTGCACCGATTGCGTGAATTGAGGCACCGCATTGGTTAGGGTAAGCCTTTGTTGGCTGGCACATTTACTGCTCATAGAATTGTGTATACAGTTTTAAGCGGGATGCCCTTCCACTTTTCAACGCTTCCGCATCTGTTGATTTATTGTTGACCATCCACCATCGAGACACGCACCATGAAGCTTCAAAAACGCCAACTTATCGCCTTCACTGCACTGGCTGTAGCCGGCCTTTTGTCAACCGCCACCCAAGCGCAAAACGCGCTGGACGACGTGATGAAGGCCAAAAAAATCACTATCGCCATCCCGACCGACTTTCCGCCCTATGGTTTTGTCGGCACTGACCTCAAGCCCCAGGGCCTGGATATCGACATGGCCAACTACATTGCCGCCAAGCTGGGTGTGGCGATTGAACTGGCCCCAGTGACCAGCGCCAACCGCATTCCTTATTTGCAGACCAAAAAGGCAGACCTGGTGATTTCCACCTTGGGCAAAAATGCCGAGCGCCTGGCGGTGATTGACTTCACTGCCGCTTATTCACCGTTTTTCCAGGCGGTGTTTGCTGCCAAAAGCCTGAACGTGAAGGGTTTTGGCGACTTGGCTGGCAAAAGTGTTGCCGTAACCCGCGGCGCGATTGAAGACCAGGAGCTCACCAAATTGGCACCAGCGGGGGCAGATATCAAGCGCTTTGAAGACAACAACGCCACCGTTTCGGCTTTTGTCTCGGGCCAGGTTCAGCTGGTGGCCACAGGCGCTTCGGTGGCGGGCAACATGATGGCCAAAAACCCGCAGCTCAATACTGAATACAAGCTGCTGCTCAAAGATTCGCCCAACTTCATCGGTGTGGGCAAGGGTGAAGACAAACTGCGCCTGAAGGTGAACGAGATCATTGCCGAAGGCAAAAAGAGTGGCGATATCGACAAAATGGCCAATAAGTGGCTGGGCCGCCCCGCGGGCGATTTGCCCAACTGATTTCATTTCAAATCCTCCGTGCAGGTCGTTGCGCTTCCTAGCCGTGCCAAAGCACTGTCTTCGTCAGCACGCCTACTGCACGAATGATTTGGAAATGAAATAAGGCCAGCTTACCGAGGCACGCCAAATGCTGATCCAGCTTGATTTTCTGGCCGTGCTGGCCCAATGGCCGCTGCTGGCCAAGGGTGTGGCCTGGACAGTCGGGCTGACGGTGGTGTCTGCCGTGGTGGGTGTGGCGTTGGGCATAGCCTTCGCCTGGGCGCGCACGTATGGTGGCACGGCACTCAAATGGGGCGTGGGCGCGTATGTCGAGCTGATCCGCAATACGCCCTTCATCGTGCAACTGTTTTTTGTGTTTTTTGGGCTGCCTGCGGCGGGCGTGCGGCTGTCGCCCGAAGCGGCTTCCATCCTGGCCATGGTGATCAACCTGAGCGCCTACGCCACTGAAATCATCCGCGCTGGCATTGACGCCACCCCCAAAGGCCAGACCGAGGCCGCCTACAGCCTGGCCTTGAGCGCTCGCCAGGTATTCACCCACGTCACGCTGCCACCGGCGCTGAAGAAAGTGTGGCCTGCGCTGGTGAGCCAGATCATCATCGTGATGCTGGGTTCAGCGGTGTGCGGACAAATTTCGACCGAAGAGCTGAGTTATGCCGCCAACCTGATTCAGAGCCGCAACTTCCGCGCCTTTGAGGCCTACATCATCGCCACACTGATTTACCTGGCGCTCTCAATTTTGACGCGCAAATTGCTGAACTGGATTGGCCCCAAGCTGATCTTTGGCCGCTGAACATGGTTGAATTCACCCTCTGGGACATCCTGCGCAACCTGCTCGAAGCGGCTCGCTGGACGGTGGCGCTTTCTTTGGTGGC
>JANOVW010000508.1:0-1753 GCA_031417575.1 Rhodoferax sp.
GTGGCCACCGTCGAGGTATTTAAGTGCCAGCGCATCCAGCGTGGCTTGGCGAGTGGCGCCGGGTGCCGTGGGCCGCTCACGCAGGCCCACCGACACATCGCGCCAAAAGCGCCGCACACCCAGGCCCAAGGCCAACACCACAAACAAAAAAACGGGGGCGAACATGCCCACGAGCAGATTGTGCGGAAAGATGGCGTAGAAATTCCCGGCGGCAGGCGCATGAAACAACGGGCCGTTTTTAACCACCGCCAACACCAGAAACAGGGCCAGGCTGGCGGCCAGGGCCAGCGCTAAGGTCAGGCCATTGCGGGCGTACAGTCTGCTAAAAGCAGGCGGCCAGGCGTAATCGGCATAAGTTTGGCCGCGCACCTTGGCCATGGCCTGGGGCACGTTCACCGCAAACTCGTGCGGGGGCGCGTACTGACAAGCGTGCAGGCAGGCACCACAGTTGTGGCACAGGTTGGCCAGGTAGTGGATGTCAGCCTTGCCAAATTCGAGCCGACGGGCCATGGCGGGGAACACGGCGCAATACCCTTCGCAATACCGGCAGGCATTGCAGATTTGCATCTGGCGGGCCACTTCTGACTCGGGCGATGTCAAGCCCAACGCGCCATTGGCCAATTGGCGGGCTTCAAGCGTCAGCGCTTCAAGCGTTTGCATGGCTGGGCTCCTGGTTGATCAGCGCTTGGGCGGCTTGCGCCGCCTGCACACCCGCAATGCGGCCAAAGGCGGTGCCGATCGTCATGCCGACACCAGCGGTGTAGCCCTTGCCCAAAACGTTGCCCGCCATCATCTCCCCGGCTACAAACAGGTTGCTGCTGGCTTGGCCGTTGAAGTGCACGGCGGTGGTTTCATTGGTTTTTAATCCGAGGTACGTGAAGGTCACGCCGGGTTTGACGGCATAGGCGTAAAACGGCGCGGTATCGATGGGCCGGGCCCAATGGGTTTTGGCGGGCAGCAGGTTTTGGGTGTGGCAGTTGTCCAGCACGGTATGGTCAAACGTGCCGCTTTGGCAAGAAGTGTTGAAGGCGTTAACGGTCTGCAGAAAAGTATCCACATCCAGCCCGAGTTGCCGGGCCAATTCGGGCAGGCTGTCGGCGCGCACCCCCGGAAACACCGGCGGCATGAACCGCCCGACCGATTTGGCATCGATCACCGAATAAGCCACCTGCCCCGGCTGCTGCGCCACCAGGCGGCCCCATATCGCATAACGCTTGGGCCAAAAATCTTCACCCTCGTCATAAAAGCGTTTTGCCTCGCGGTTCACCACGATACCCAATGACACGCAATCGATGCGGGTGCAAATGCCGCCGTCATACAAGGGTGCGCGCGCGTCGATGGCCACCATGTGCGCCTGCGTGGGGTCGCCAATCGAATCGGCACCCGCGGCAATCAACTGTTTAAGCAACACGCCCTGGTTAAACCGTGTGCCCCGGATCAAAAAATTGTCGGCTGGCCATTCGCCCTGCGCGTTTTGGCCCCAGGCTTCACGCAGCCAGCCAATATTGGATTCAAACCCGCCGGCTGCCAGCACGCAGGTTTTGGCTTCGATGCGTTCTTGCCCCACCCAGGCGGCACTGAATTCACCGCCCTGCAGTTCGATTTTGTCGACCGGCGAGTCGTACCGGATCTGCACACCCAGCCGCTGTGCACTGCGGTAATAGGCGTTGACCAAGGCTTTGCCGCCACCCATGAAAAAAGCATTGGTGCGCGACAAATGCAGCGTGCCCGACAAAGAGGGCTGAAACACCAC
>JANOVW010000509.1:0-10586 GCA_031417575.1 Rhodoferax sp.
GACACCAGCTTTTACCTGCTGGGGTGGACCTCGAGCACGGTGGATGCCCATAACGTGTTGTACCCCATCATGTCGTCACCCGGTGAAGGTGGGCGTGGCCAGTTCAATTTGGGCGCCTACAGCAATGCCCGCATTGACGAGTTGACTGTTGCCATTGGCTCCGAAACCGACGACAAGAAACGCAATGACATGATCCGGGAAGCCCTCAAGATACATCAGGATGACGTTGGCCACATCCCGTTGCATCAGCAGGCATTGAACTGGGCGACCAAGAAAAACATCGAGGTCGTGCAACACCCCGGCAATGAAATGCAGTGGCGTTTCATCAAGGTCAACAAATAGTTGCACCGGGTGTCGCTGCTTCAAGTCAAAAACCTGGTCGTTGAGTTTCCAAACCGGCGCGGCACACTGCGCGCCATCGACGACATTTCGTTTGACATCGCGCCCGGAGAAATTCTGGGCGTGGTGGGTGAATCCGGGGCCGGCAAATCACTGACCGGTGCTGCCATTATTGGTCTGCTGGAACCGCCGGGCCGAATCGCAAGCGGGCAAATTTTGCTCGAAGGTCAGCGCATCGACCATCTGGATTCCGATGCCATGCGGCATATTCGCGGCAAAAAAATCGGTGCCATTTTTCAAGATCCGCTGACATCGCTCAATCCGCTGAACACGATTGGCCAGCAGCTGACAGAAACCATCCTGGCCCACTTGCCGGTTACGGCCAAACAAGCGCGCAACCGGGCCATTCAATTGCTGGAAGACACCGGTATACCGGCTGCAGCGCAGCGTATTGACCATTACCCGCACCAGTTTTCCGGTGGCATGCGCCAACGGGTGGTGATCGCTCTGGCATTGGCTGCCGAACCCCAGCTTATCGTGGCCGATGAACCGACCACGGCGCTGGATGTATCCATACAGGCGCAAATCATTTCACTGCTGAAAAAGATTTGCAAAGACCGTGGCGCAGCGGTGATGCTCATTACCCATGACATGGGCGTGATCGCCGAAACCTGTGACCGGGTGGCTGTGCTGTATGCAGGCCGTGTGGCAGAACTGGGGCCCGTGCATAACGTCATCAACCAACCCGCGCATCCCTATACCGTCGGCTTGATGGGCGCCATTCCTGATATCACCCAAGACCGGGAAAACCTGAGCCAAATTGATGGCGCGATGCCCCGCCTCAATGCCATTCCAAACGGCTGCGCTTTCAACCCCCGGTGCCCGCAGGTGTTTGAACGTTGCCGTTCGGAACGTCCGGAACTGCACCCTTCAGGTCCCACACGAACAGCCTGCTGGCTACATCAAGGAAGCAAGCCGTGAACCAGCCACTTGTACAGGCCACTGATCTGGCCATGACATTTGACGTGTCTCCGCCTTGGCTAAACCGCGTGGTGGAAGGCAAACCGAAATTGTTTCTCAAAGCGGTAGATGGTGTTACTTTCAGCATCGAAAAGGGCAAAACCTTGGCCTTGGTGGGTGAGTCGGGTTGCGGCAAGAGCACCGTTGCCAAACTGCTGGTTGGACTGTATGAGCCCAGCCGGGGCAGTTTTCAATTTGCTGGGCAAGATGCCCATGCAACGTTCAAGACAGCAGGCAGCCAGGCGCTGCGCAGCCGAATCCAGATGATTTTTCAGGATCCGTACGCTTCGCTCAACCCGCGTTGGGTGGTGCAAGACATTGTGGCGGAACCCTTGATCGAGCACGGCCTCATCAGCGACCCAGCAAAACTCACCGAGCGAGTCGGTGAGCTACTGAAATCAGTTGGTTTGAGCCCGCTGGATGCCGTCAAATACCCACACCAATTTTCAGGCGGCCAGCGCCAGCGTATTTCAATCGCCCGGGCGTTGGCTACGGAGCCCGAATTTTTGGTCTGCGACGAACCGACCTCCGCGTTGGACGTGAGCGTGCAAGCCCAGGTTCTCAACATCATGAAAGAGTTGCAGCGCCGGTTGGGGCTGACGTATTTGTTTATTTCGCACAATTTGGCCGTGGTGCGCCACGTGAGTGACCAGGTGGGGGTGATGTACCTGGGCCGCTTGGTGGAGTTGGCAGACAAACAAACACTTTTTGCCAGCCCGCGCCACCCGTATACCAAGATGCTGCTGGATGCCATTCCAAAAATGCATGACACCGGTCGCGCCCGCACTCCGGTGCAAGGTGAAGTGCCCAACCCGTTGAATCCGCCACCCGGCTGTGCCTTCAACCCGCGCTGCCCACATGCCAATGACCGCTGCCGATCCGAACGTCCAGTGTTGAAAACCATTGGCGGGATTCAAATAGCTTGCCATGCGGCTGAAGAAGGGCGGATCTGAGTGGAATTGTGCTGAGCTGAACACTTTCAGGTCGTTTGTTTTACCATGGCCGAATGAACATTCGCGCCACGCTACTTTCCTTCAAATCCCAAACCGCCAAAGTCTGGGCCCTCACGCTCCCCTACTTTCAATCCGAAGACAAGTGGAAAGCCAGGGCCATGCTGGCCGCCATTGTGGCGCTGAACCTGGGTTCGGTTTTCATGCTGGTGCAGATCAACGACTGGAACCGGCTGTTTTACGATGCTTTGCAAAACAAGGATTCAGCGGTTTTCTGGACGCAACTGGGGCGTTTCACCTATCTGGCGTTTGGATTCATCATCATTGCGGTCTACCGCTTTTACATGACTCAATTGCTGGAAATGCGCTGGCGCGCATGGATGACAGCCCATTACCTGGATCGGTGGTTGTCCAACCAGGCGTTCTACCGGATGGAGCTGGCCCGTTTTACCCAATCGACCGACGCGACAGCACCACCTGAAAAGCAGGTCACGCCAGACAACCCGGACCAGCGGATTCAGGAAGATGTGAATCAGTTCACAGCGATGACGGTCGGTTTGTCGATGGGTCTTTTGAATGCCCTGGTCACGTTGGTCAGTTTTGTTGGTATTTTGTGGGGCTTGTCCGGCAATTTTGCGTTTGATGTGGCCGGCAGCACTATCGATATCCCCGGCTTTATGGTGTGGGCGGCAGTGTTGTATTGCCTGGTCGGCAGCTACATCAGCCATGTGATCGGGCGGCCTTTGTCACGCCTCAATTTTCAGCAACAGCAACTGGAAGCCAACTTTAGGCACCATATGGTGCGGGTGCGCGAATACAGTGAGTCGATCGCGCTGGATCGGGGCGAACAGGTCGAAAACACGCACCTCAAACTGCGGTTTTCAGATGTTTTGTCCAACTACCTCAAGCTTCTCAAAACACAAAAAAACCTGACCTGGTTCACCGTCGGGTTCGGCCAGGCTGCCGTGGTGTTTCCGTTTGTGGTGGCTGCGCCGCGTTATTTCAGCGGGGCCATTCAGCTCGGGCAATTGATGCAGATCTCCAGTGCGTTTGGCCGGGTTCAAGACTCCCTGAGCTGGTTTGTTGACAACTACAGCAATTTGGCCAGTTGGCATGCCACGACCAATCGCTTGACCAGTTTTGAAGAAAGTTTTAAGGCAATTGTTCAATCAGAACATGCACAACAAGCTACTGAATCTATAGCATTGGACATTCAAGATTTGCGCCTGGGATTGCCCAACGGCAAGGTTTTGCTGGCACACGTCAATCTGCACGCCCAGGCAGGCGATCGTATCTTGTTGCAGGGGCCATCGGGCAGCGGCAAATCAACCCTGTTTCGTGCCATTGCAGGCATTTGGCCTTTTGCAAGCGGAAAGATTGCCAAACCTGCACAGGCCATGTTTATTCCGCAGCGGCCCTATTTTCCAGACGGCCCTTTGCGGGATGCGCTGGCCTATCCGCAACCGGCATCAACCTACACCGACGACCAATTGCGCAGTGCACTGACAGATGCCTTGTTGCCGCTGCTGACCAGTCGGTTGGACGAACCCGATGCCTGGGGACAAAAGCTCTCGGGTGGTGAACAGCAGCGCTTGGCCATCGCCCGCGTTTTGCTGAAACAGCCTGCCTGGGTGTTTGCAGACGAAGCGACCAGCGCACTGGACAAGCTTGCCGAAGAAACGCTGTACCAGCGGCTGATGGCCATGGTTCAAAAAACACACGGCGCCCTGGTTTCTATCGCGCATCGTCCCTCGGTGGCGGCGTTTCATGACAAAACCTGGCTGCTGGAGCCGCAACCCGAAGGCGCCGCCGGGCGCTACGGTGTTACACAAAAACCCTTGCCGCCTGCTGCCAACCCGGCGAATTGAGGCTACTGCCTAAATTGCTCAAAACCCCGCTGCCGCAAGCTGCAGGCCGGGCAGGCGCCACAACCATATCCCCAGGCATGGCGGTGATCCCGGTCACCCAGATAACAGGTGTGCGTGTGTTCAACGATCAATTCAACCAGCGCCTGCCCACCCAGCGATTCTGCCAGCCGCCAAGTGGCGGCTTTATCGATCCACATGAGCGGTGTGTCAATCAGGAACCGCTTGTCCATTCCCAGTGAAAGCGCCAGCTGCATGGCCTTCATGGTGTCATCCCGGCAATCGGGGTAACCCGAAAAATCGGTTTCACACACCCCGGTGACGATGACCTGTAAATCGCGCCGGTAGGCTACAGCTGCCGCCAATGTCAAAAACAACAGGTTGCGCCCTGGCACAAAGGTGTTGGGCAGGCCACCTTGTTCCATCTTGAAAGCCGTATCACGCGTCAGCGAAGTTTCACTCACTTCGCCCAACACGGCCAAATCCAACAGATGGTCATCGCCCAATTTATCGGCCCATTGCGGGAACTGGGCGCGAATCTCACGCAATACGTTCAGGCGCGATGTCAGTTCCACATGGTGGCGCTGCCGGTAATCAAACGCGATGGTTTCTACCCGCTCGTATTTGGACAAGGCCAGAGCCAGGCAGGTCGTGGAATCTTGCCCACCCGAAAACAGCACCAGGGCCGACTTGTGCATGTCACCCCTCCCAAAGTCGAATCAAATCGTCACGCCACCGTCGATCACAATGCTTTGCCCGGTGATGAAGGTGCCCGCTTTGCAGGCCAAAAAAACCGCTGCCCCGGCAATCTCGTCGGGCTCGCCGATGCGCCGCAACGGTGTGGTGGCAGTGCGCCTTTTGAGCATCTCTGCGTCTTCCCACAGGGCCTTGGCAAAGTCGGTTTTGATCAAACCAGGCGCAATGCAATTCACCCGTATGTTGTGTGGGCCATATTCATGCGCCAGGTTGCGGGCCAATTGCATGTCGGCCGCCTTGCTGATGCCATAGGCACCAATCACCGGCGTGCCGAGCAAGCCGCCAATACTGCTGATGACTATGGCACCGTCTTTGCGCGCAATCATCTGGGGCGCAACAAAACCAATCAGCCAGTGGTTGGAGATGATGTTGTTGTCCAGAATTTTGCGGAACTGGTCGTCTTCAATACCCGCCATCGGCCCGTAATACGGGTTGCTGGCCGCGTTGCAGACCAACACATCTACCTTGCCCAACTGCCGGGTGGTTTCATCCACCAGGTTTTTCAGTTGCTCTTTGCTGCTGATGTTGGCGGCAATGGCAATCGCCGTACCGGCTCCGAACTTGGCGTTGATGGCGGCGGCTACCTCATCGCACGGCACCTGCTTGCGCGAAGAAATGACCACCTTGGCACCTTGCTCGGCCATGCGTTCGGCAATGGCTTTGCCGATGCCTTTGGACGAACCGGTGATGATGGCGACTTGGCCTTGCATGGAAAACAACGACATGGTGAACAACTCCTCGGTAAGCCTAAAAACAAGAATCAGCTACAGAACAGGCATTGGGCATGGTTTTCAAACCACCTTGGCTACGCTTTTATCAACCGGATACCGCCCGTATTCCAGCCGCGCAATGGTACGGTTGTGCACCTCATCGGGCCCGTCGGCCAGGCGCATGGTGCGCATGCTGGCGTAGGCGCGGGCCAAACCGGCATCGCTGCTCACGCCTGCCGCACCAAAGGCCTGAATGGCGTGGTCGATGATGCGCAAGGCGGCCAAAGGCGCGGCCACCTTGATCATGGCGATTTCGGCGCGGGCGTGTTTGTTGCCCAATTTGTCCATCATGTCGGCGGTCTTGAGGGTCAGCAGGCGCGTCATTTCGATGTCGATCCGCGCTTCAGCCACGCGTTGCTCCCACACCGATTGCTCGGAGATGCGCTTGCCAAAAGCCACCCGGCTTTGCAGGCGTTTGACCATTTTCTCCAGCGCCACTTCGGCCACACCGATGGTACGCATGCAGTGGTGAATGCGCCCCGGCCCGAGGCGGCCTTGGGCGATTTCGAAGCCACGGCCTTCACCCAGCAGCAGGTTTTCTACGGGCACCCGCACGTTTTTCAACTTCACTTCGGCATGCCCATGGGGCGCGTCGTCATACCCAAACACCGGCAACATGCGCACAATTTCAACGCCCGGCGTATCCAGTGGTACCAAAATTTGCGATTGCTGGGAGTGTTTGGGCGCGTCAGGGTTGGTTTTGCCCATGAGGATGGCGATTTTGCAACGCGGGTCACCCACGCCGCTGCTCCACCACTTGGTACCGTTGATGACGTAATGGTCACCGTCCCGCTCAATGCGCGTCGCTATGTTGGTGGCATCGCTGGAGGCTACATCGGGCTCCGTCATCAAAAACGCGGAACGAATGTCACCCGCCAACAAAGGTTGCAGCCACTTCGCCTGGTTGGCCGGTGATGCGTAACGCGCAAACACCTCCATGTTGCCGGTATCGGGCGCCGAGCAATTGAACACTTCAGAGGCAAACTTCACGCGGCCCATCTCTTCGGCGCACACCGCGTATTCGAGATTGGTAAGACCAGCGCCCCGGTAAGGGCTGTCTTCGGGCAATGAATCTTTGGGCAAAAACAGGTTCCACAGGCCAGCCGCTTTGGCCTTGGCTTTCAGCTCCTCAACCACCGGTACCACTTGCCAGCGGTCTTCGCCAAAGGCCTTCATCTGCGCATCAAACACCGGCACCGCCGGGTAGACATGCGCGTCCATAAAAGCCTTGACGCGATCCCGCCAATAAATTTGGGTATCTGACAGTGTGAAGTTCATGGTGCGACCCGATTTAGTGAAAAACAATTCAACCCTGAACTGATTAGCGTCAGCCGGGGCCCAACTTGAGTTTACGATGCGGTCACCATGAAAAACAAAAATCTTCAGGCCTTAGCCGTCATCCTTGTCGCCGTCGTGATAGCTTTCGCCGTTGCCTGGGCCGGTGGGCAAAACGGCGCGATGGTGCGCGGATGGCCACTGCTGGTGTTTTGCGCGGCGCTGTCATTCGGCATCCAGTGGGTGGCCTTCATCCCGGCTTATGCACTCAAAACCGAACGCTTTTATGACCTGGCCGGCAGCCTGACTTACCTGGCACTGCTGGCCAGTGCAGCGCGGTTTGGCCCACCTCGCTCCATGGCTGACACGCTGCTGCTGGGCATGTGTGGTTTGTGGGCGCTGCGTTTGGGCACATTTCTCTTCCTGCGCATCCACAAAGATGGCGCAGACAAACGTTTCACCCAAATCAAAACGTCGTTTTCACGGTTTGCCGTTTCCTGGACACTACAAGGCCTGTGGGTGTTTTTTACCCTGTGCCCGGTGCTGATTGTGGTGGCGGCGCCCGCTTGGCACAAAACGACGGCCTGGACAATCGCAGGGGCGGGTTTATGGGCTATCGGCTTTGCCACCGAAGTCATCGCCGATTGGCAAAAACGCCAGTTCCGGGCTGACCCGGCCAACGCCGGCCGCTTCATCCAAACCGGCCTGTGGGCAAAATCACGCCACCCCAATTACGTGGGTGAAATGTTGCTGTGGTTTGGCGTTTTCATCATGTGTATACCCATGTTGCAAGGCTGGCAATGGGTCAGCATTGTTTCGCCGCTCTTTATTGTGTTGCTGCTAACCAAGGTGAGCGGCGTGCCCCTGCTGGAGGCCAGCGCCGATGCACGCTGGGGTCAGGATGCGGGTTATCAGGCGTACAAGGCCAAAACGCCGGTTTTGTGGCCTTGGGGCAAGGCGGCTTAAGGTCTATTGGCTCAACGAGTCGGCCTTCGCAGCCGCGCTTCTTCCACACTTTGTATCGGGTCAACGCAAAAGTGAGCCAAGATACAACCCTTGGCCCTGCTGCCGGGAGAAACACCCTCACCGAACCATGGTGTTTGCGGTTTTTCATAGGCCCGCCGGTGCAACGGTCTTACGCTTGCGGCACATCCGTAAGAACATCGAGGCCGGGCATACACAGTGGGGTCCGGTTTGGATGATCTTGCGGTGATAGACCAGCCGCCAGGATCAGTTGGCTCAGGCCATCGGCCCACTGGGCATAGCCATGCGAACTGGGGTGGCAACCATCCGTTGCCATCCCGGTCAGCGCAGTTGTCTGGGGGTGCCAGTGCATGGTGCGCTTACCATGACGCAGCAAAATACCTGACAAGAGCACATTCATCTCGAGTGCCCAGCGGCCCATGAACCACCGCAAAGGCTGGGGTAAAGCCTTACACGTATGGAACGGCGGCACGGCACTATGCACCAGCAGTTTGGGTGCGAAGCGTTGGGCAACTAGATCGGCCAGTTGGTTTTGCCATCGTACCCACCGCTGTGGCGAGCACAGGCTGGTCACGTCATTGGCTCCCATCGAGAGAATCACCACGTCAAAGCTAGACAGCGGTGCATCTTGCAGAAGCTTGACCAACCCAGGCGAGTCCAGGCCATTGACCGCCAGAACGCACCACTCAACCGTATGGTGCTGGCTCAGACGATGAACCAATTGACCGCACAGGGCCTCGTCCTGCGTTGCAACACCGACACCAGCCGCACCTGAGTCGCCTGCCACCAACACCCGGCATACCGAACCCTGGCCACTAATCCCTTTGCGGGAACCGATCGGCTCAGGCATGCGCGGTGTTACGCGCCGAACGTGCTTGCACTGGAGCCACAAAATGGGCCACAAAAAGACCAGCAGCAGGCGCCGCTCCCAGCTACGCATCCCATAGTCCAAAGTGGCACGCAACTTCGATGCGCACGATGGTTTTCGACACGCCGTAACCCACCCGCGTGAGTGCGCCGATCTGTGCGGTGCTGGTTGGCGTTGTAGCAGACGGATTCACGGTTTGTTTTTGGTTGTGTCGAGCGAACAGCGAGCGCAGGGTTTGCGCGGCAATCTGTCAAGTGAGGTTAGTCCACGACGAGGGGCCCGTCCGTGCGACAGCGCACGCTCAATGATCTATCTTCTTGGTTTTGTTCAGTTCCACGCCGCCAACATGAACGCTCCGGGTCTTGCATTCAGGCGATACACGGATTGCCCCAGAGAAGGAACCTGTTTTCAGTGGCACGCAAAACACCTGCATGGCTAGCAGGTCATCGACCAAATTCTGAGCTGGTTTATGGATCGAGTGGGTGATTGGGCGGCGTGCTCACCGAGGCGCTAACCGTGTTACTGGCGGGGCCGTTTGTTTGCCCATCCGCCTGACCATGACGGGGCTGCAGACTGTTGCGCAACTCGCGCACTTCTGCGCGTAAATTGCCAATTTCTTGCAGCAAATCGCGCTCAATCTCGCGCTCTTCCACCTCCACCAGCAAGGCCGCAACCGAGGCCGTAACCAGCGAAAACACCGCCAGCCCCAGCATCACCACCACCACCGAAAACGCCCGCGAGGCATGGGTACTGGGGATGATGTCGCCATATCCCACCGTAGCGGCGGTGGTGAATGCCAGCCACAACCCGTCGCTCAAGGTCTCAACGCGCGGCTCCAAAAGCCAAAACCCGATGCCGCCAAACCCCATGATGAGCAGGCACAGGCCAATGGAATACAGAAGGCCACGCCGGCCAATCACGATGCGGTGGTGTTTGCGTTTTCCCATCAAGCGTACTGTACCCAGGGCCTGCGCAACTGCATGGCTTTTTCAGCAAAGCCGCGAGTCGTAGCCCACCCCCTACTCCACCGTCACACTCTTGGCCAAATTCCGGGGCTTGTCCACGTCCGTACCCCGCGCGCAGGCCGTGTGGTAAGCCAATAATTGCAAGGGAACCACATGCAGCAGGGGCGAGAGTTCGCCATAGTGTTCCGGCATGCGGATGACGTGCATGCCTTCACCGCTTTCGATTTTGCTGCCCGCGTCGGCCAGCACGTACAACACGCCGCCTCGGGCGCGCACCTCATGCAGGTTGCTTTTGAGTTTTTCAAGCAGTGCATCGTTCGGGGCGACGGTGACCACCGGCATTTCGCTGGTTACCAGTGCCAGCGGGCCATGTTTTAACTCGCCAGCGGGGTAGGCTTCGGCGTGGATGTAGCTGATCTCTTTGAGCTTTAACGCGCCTTCCAGCGCGATGGGGTAATGCAGGCCACGGCCTAAAAACAGGGCGTTTTCCATTTTGGCGAAGTCATCGGCCCACGCCATGATTTGCGGTTCCAGCGCCAGTACAGCGCTCAAGGCGGCGGGCAGATGGCGCATGGCCTTGAGGTGGCGGTTTTCTTCCGCCGCATCCAAGTGACCGCGCGATTTTGCCTTCGCCAGAGTGAGTAATAACAGCCCGGCCAGTTGCGCCGTGAAGGCCTTGGTAGAGGCCACGCCAATCTCAATACCCGCGCGGGTGATGTAGCTGAGCTCGCATTCACGCACCATGGCGCTGGTGGCCACGTTGCAAATGGTGAGGGTGTGGCGCATGCCCAGGC
>JANOVW010000510.1:0-1733 GCA_031417575.1 Rhodoferax sp.
GTCAATGCTGCGCCCCGGTAGCCCACGCTGGCCAATGCAAAACAAGCGCCCGAGACAAGCCCTGCCAGTGCCGCCTTGCCAAACCAGGCGGAGGAATCTGCCCGCGTCAACGCCTTCCCCGAAGCATTTGGCTTGGGCAGCGCCAACATCACCACGCCCACACTGGCACACAACATCGCCAGCGCCGACCACAGGCCGGGTACTTCAAACAAAAGCACACTGCCCAACAAACCGGCCTGCAGTACCTCGGTTTTGGCCAGAGCCACGCCAATCACAAAGTTACGCTGAGCCATGGCCAACAGCAAAAAAGCGGTGGCCAAAATCTGTGCCACCGCGCCCACGGTCAGCCACAAAAAATAGTTCGCAGTGAACGATAGCGCCACGCCGCCAGCAGGGAGAAACTGCAACACCGCCACGAGCCACAGGGCGGCAAATGGCAGGCCGTACAAAAAACGCACCAGGGTGGCGCTGAGCGTGCCCAGTTCAGCAACCAGTGAGCGCTGGGCCGCGTTTCGAATGGTCTGGAACGCCGCTGCCGCGACAACGATGGGTATCCAGGCCCAGGTGGCCAAAGCTGGCATTTGCATGGTGCACATTGTGCCTTGGCAAGCACGCAATTTTTGGCTAGCATCTGCCCCGTTGGGCTTGTTAAACGAGGAGAATCTCCCATGAAACGCTGGATCAAATGGGTTGGCATGGCGGTCGCCACATTGGCCGTGATCGTGGCCATTGCCATCGTTGTCGGGCTGCAGTTGGGTGAGCGAAAAAAGCAGCGCATGGTGGATGCCAAACCCGCACCGGTGGCCTTTGTCAATGATGCCGCGTCATTGGAACGTGGGCGTTACCTGTACAGCACGCGCGGCTGTGTGGATTGCCATGGTGCCAATGGCGCCGGGCGTGATTTTGTGAACGAAGGCAGCACGCGCATTTCGGGCCCCAACATCACGCCAGGCGGGGTGGTGAAGGCCTATAAGGAGGTGGATTGGGTGCGTATCATCCGCCATGGTGTCAAACCCGATGGCACCCCGGCGCAGGTCATGCCCAGCGAAGACTACAACCGGCTCACCGATGCCGACCTGGCCAGCCTGGTCGCCCATGTGCGCAGTCTGGCCCCAGCGCAGGGTGGCGCAGCCATTGTGCAAATGCCCTTGCCCGCCCGCGTGATGTACGGGCTGGGTGTGATCCCCGATGCCGCCATGCGCATTGACCATCGCCTGCCGCCCCAGGCGGCGTTGTCCGCCAGCGACGCCGCCGCTTGGGGCAAATATGCGGCCAACATGTGCATTGGCTGCCACGGCGAGGGTCTCTCCGGCGGCAAGATTGTGACCGGCCCGCCCGATTGGCCAGCCGCCGCCAACCTGACCCCCGGCGAGGGAAGCGTGATGCCGCGTTACAAAGACGTGGGTGTTTTCATGGCGATGATGAAAAGCGGCAAACGCCCCGACGGAACCGCTATCGCCATCATGCCGTTTGAATCACTGGCCAAAATCGACGAGGCTGAAATGCGTGCCCTGCACGCGCATTTGCAGACCTTGGCTGCGCGCCCGTTTGGAAAGCATTGAGGGCTGAATTGCGCAGGGCAGGTTTGCGTCAGGTCGGGAAGGTTCCGGGAAGCAAAATGCTCTTGTCTACCGAGTCGATCTGCGTACGGCCGCAAAATGCCATCGTCAAATCGAGCTCTTTGTGGATGATCTCCAGCACTTTGCTCACACCGGCTTCGCCCATCGCACCCA
>JANOVW010000511.1:0-2506 GCA_031417575.1 Rhodoferax sp.
TGCTGTAGGTGAACTTGGGCGCGGCCGACGTTTTGGGCAGGTTCAATGCCAGGCCATCGGCAGACAAGCCAAAGTCGCCTTGCAGGTTGTGCGCCGGGTTGGGCACCAGCCACAGGTGCGCCAGTTTGCCGCTGGCTCTGAATGTCTCGAATGCGGTGGCGGTGAACTGAAACGTGGGGGTGTAAACATCGGCGGCCAACACCCAAAAAATATCGTCCAGCTGGGGCAATGCGCGTGAAATGCCGCCTGCTGTTTCCAGTGGGCCACCAAAGTCTCGTCCCTCCAAAGAATATTTTATATTAATTATATTAAAATTATTATTTTTATTTGATCTGTTTTGATATGAATTAAATAGCTTATTGTGCAATTCTTTTGTGAACAATGATTGAAATTTGTTTGAATATTTTTCAACAATTAGATTTTCAAGCCATGCGGTGTTGATCACCACCTCAGTGAAGCCGCCTGTGGCCAACGCCTCCAGGTGCCATTGCATCAGCGGCTTGCCTTGTACCTGCAAAAGCGGCTTGGGGCAGGTATCCGTCAGCGGGCGCATGCGCTCGCCACGGCCTGCGGCCAGCAGCATGGCTTGGGCTTTTGGCGCGGGTTGTGTGGGCGGGCTGGCGGGCATCACAGCATTATCTGTGGGCATGAAAAAGCCGCCCGCAGGCGGCTTTTAGGCAAGCGGCAAGCCGCTAGTTCACCTATCGCGTGCTTCGCTCACGGTGCCAGCGTGATCACCGTGGCACCCGATGCACAGGTGGGCGAGTAGGTGTAAGTCAAGCTGGTGGCCCCTGGAATATTGGGCAGTGAACCAGCCAAGCTGGTATTGGCACTGGTACAAGACCCTGCCGCAATGCCGTTGACACAAATGTTTTGGTTAACGGGATAACTGCTGATGATGCCGCTGACGGTTACGCCACAGGTGCCGGCGCCACCCCCGGCGCCCGTGCCGCCGATCACCATCTTGCTGCCATCAAACGAGTAAGTGATCGGTGTACCGGGGTTGGCCGCGTTGTAGGCGCTGGCAAAGGTGCCTGAGAACGTTGTCCACTGTGCGTTGGACAACGCCGTCCCCGTCAGTGAACTCAAAGCCACGCTGTTGTCTTTCAAATAGCGAGAAATGCCGGCCAGCACCTTGCCGTAGGCATCCAGGCTGCCGCTCACCGTGGGAACGGTGGTGGCCAGGTCTACATCGGTCAGCTTGAATTGGGTGGCCAGCGTTGCCGCCACAGTTTTGAAGTTTGCCGAGGTGGGCTTGGTGCCGGTCGGGAAGGCCGAGTTGAAGGCCATGGTGGTCAGCGGTGTAACCACGCCCGTCACGGTGCCGCCGTTGGCTGCCAGCACAAGTTTCATCGGCGTCGACAACGCGGTTGACGCGCCCGTCGCTTCGTCGGTGTAGGTGCCGCCGTTCACTTCGACGATCACATCACCACTGAAAGCAACCCCCAATGAGTAGGCGCCGCCAGCGCCGGTGGTGGTGGTGCCCAGCGTGGCGCCCGTGGCAGCATCTTTAACCGTGACCGTCGCGCCATTGACGGGCCCCTTGACGGCGGAGCCGCTGATGGTCGTGGTGGCAACAGCCGGCGCAGTGCTGCCGCCGCCGCAGGCCACCAACAAAGCAGCGGCAGAAAGGGCTGTCAGACTGAACAAGACGAATGAACGCATGGGAAACCTCCTGTGGATGGGAAAGGGAATGAAAGCAGAAACTGAGCTCAGTCTAGGAGCCGACGGGTGACTCGCCTATCCCTCAATCAGGGGGGTGGGTAAACCCAAGGTTTGGCCCGGTAAAATCAGCGGTTTAGATCGCCGGCCTGCGTTTTATCAGTGCGCGGCGCACCACTTACCCGGAACCCCGATGGCCCACCTTGCACCCAATCACCCCCAAATGGCCAACGCCATCCGCGCCTTGGCCATGGACGCCGTTCAACAAGCCAATTCCGGTCACCCCGGTGCCCCGATGGGCATGGCCGACATGGCGGTTGCCTTGTGGGGGAGCCACTTGCAACACAACCCGGCCAACCCGCATTGGATGAACCGTGACCGGTTTGTGCTCTCCAACGGCCACGGCTCGATGCTGATCTATGCCGTGCTGCATCTCACGGGTTACAAATTGCCGATTAACGAGCTGAAAAATTTCCGCCAATTGCACAGCAAAACCGCTGGCCACCCCGAAGTCGGTGTCACGCCCGGCGTTGAAACCACCACCGGCCCGCTGGGCCAGGGCATTACCAACGCGGTTGGCATGGCGCTGGCCGAAAAGCTGCTGGCCAAAGAATTCAATCGTGGGGGTCACGCCGTGGTGAACCACCACACCTATGTGTTCCTGGGCGACGGTTGCCTGATGGAAGGCATCAGCCACGAAGCAGCTGCGCTGGCCGGCGCCTGGAAGCTGAACAAGCTGGTGGCGCTGTACGACGACAACGGCATCAGCATTGATGGCCAGGTGGCGCCCTGGTTTATCGACAACACCGCCCAACGCTTTGCGGCCTATGGCTGGAGCGTGATT
>JANOVW010000512.1:0-1684 GCA_031417575.1 Rhodoferax sp.
CGTCAAATTTGTGATGAAAAACATGGGTGCCCAAATGCATGAGCTGGTGATCGGCACCAAAAAGGAGCTGGACGAACACGCAGCGCTGATGGTCAAGTTTCCCAAGATGGAACACGATGAGCCTTATATGGCCCACGTTGCCCCTGGCAAAACTGGCGAGATCATCTGGACGTTCAACAAAACGGGCGATTTCGACTTTGCCTGCCTGATCGCAGGCCACTACCAGGCGGGCATGGTTGGCAAGATCAAAGTCACCGCAATGGGGAAAAATGATGGCCACACCTCGCACAAACACTGAGTTTGACTGGCGCCGCCGAGCTTACCTGCTCGGCGCGTTGGGAGCCACCGTGGCGCTGTGGCAAGGTTTGGCCTTGGCACATGGTGAACATAGGCTTGTCACAGTTTGGAAAGACGCTGATTGCGGCTGCTGCAATGCGTGGATCAAACACTTGCAAGCCAACGGATTCAAAGTTGTGTCTGCTGACGTGCCGGACACCGCCCCCATTCGCAAAGACCTGAACATGCCCGCCACTTTGGGCTCTTGCCACACGGCGGTGGTCGAAGACTATGTGATCGAAGGTCACGTACCCGCCCGCGAGATTAACCGCCTGTTGAAAGAGAAGCCGCGTGCCTTGGGCCTGAGCGTGCCTGGTATGCCCGTCGGTTCGCCAGGCATGGAAATGGGAACCAAAAGAACCCCCTACAAAGTGCTGCTTGTCCTCCAAAACGGCAGCACGCGCGTTTACCAATCCTATTCTTGAAAGGAATAACACCATGAAATTTTCTACCACCACGCTGCTAATTACGTTGTTTAGTGCGTGTGCAGTCGCGCAGACACCTCAAACATCTTCCGCATCCCCGAATGCAACAGCTCATGCCAGTTCACACCACACGAAGGAGGGAGCAAGCAAGGACATGGCAGAAGCCGAAGTACGGAAAATTGACAAAGATGCAAAAAAGATTACGTTGAAGCATGGCCCGATCAAAAACCTGGACATGCCGGGCATGACCATGGTCTTTCAGGTGAAAGATGCTGCCCTCCTTGACAAACTGGCACAGCTGAACCCAGGCGACAAGATCCTGTTTACTGCAGAGCAGCAGCAAGGCGCGTTTGTGGTTACGGGGGCAGAAAAGGCAATTCCAAAATGAACGACTGGTTACCTTGCCTCTACGCCACCACACTGATTGGCGCCGGTACAGTTGTCGCGGCGATCTTGGGTTTTATGGCTGGCCGGATGCGCGAGCAATTGGCCTTGCTCGAAATATTTCGCCCTGAAACCTAAAAGGTTGTTGGGGCGTGAGGGCTCCGCACTGGGTACGCAAACGCACAGACCACACGCATGGTTACTCGGATGATGGATTACCGGATATCTGGTGAAATCACAGGGGTCAAAAGATGCAAAGACGGCAAATGTTTCAGGTCGCGGGTGTGGCCGCAGTGGCGGGTGCCGGCGGCTTAGGCTGGTTGTATTACGGTTCACGTCGTTCCGCGCGCCTGGCGGGTGGGCCGTTTCGTCCGTATCCATTCGACCCGGTTGCTGCTGAAAATTTCCAGCAGAAGCTCTTTATTCCGGTCGCCAGCGGGCCGTTTGGCGTGCTGGATGTTAATGGGCCACTGAAGATACGCGCCACGGCAGCTAGCTTCCCCCTGTTGCCTGGCAAGGAGTCACCCTTCATGCTGTAC
>JANOVW010000513.1:0-2357 GCA_031417575.1 Rhodoferax sp.
CGAAGGCAAGCGGTTTCAGGATTTGAAATGAATTGATGGTTCGATCAACCAACGTAAACCCAACCTAACCCAACCTAACCCAACCCAAGTAAAGTAAAGGGCAATTTTAGAAATTCAATTGTGGGGATGCAGTGCGAGGCGCAAACCGCAGACATACTCCAGTATGGCGAGGATTTGCAACGACGCAATGCGCCCCAGAATTGGATTTGTAAAAATGACCTAAATCAGGAGCACACCATGCGTCAAGCTGTCATCGTTTCATATGCCCGCACCGGGCTGGCCAAAGCCAACCGGGGCGGATTCAACAACACCCCTGCCATGACCATGCTGGGCCATGCCATCGAACACGCGGTGCGTCGTTCGGGGGTGAACCCGGCCGAGGTCGAAGACGTGGTGGCCGGCAGTGTGGCCGCCCATGGCAACGTGGCCCGCGCCGCCGCCTTGTTGGCCGGTTTGCCGGTGACCACGGCGGGTGTCAGCCTGCACCGCGCCTGCTCGTCGGGCCTGAATGCGATTGCCAATGCAGCGCAACACATCGTGCACGAAGGTGCCAGCGTGATGGTGGGTTGCGGGGTTGATTCCATCACCTTTCAGGGTGGCGGTGGTGGCGGGCGAGACACCCGCCTGACCGACCTGTACCCCGATTTCTGGATGCCCATGATCGACACCGCCGATGTGGTGTCACAGCGCTACAACGTCAGCCGTGAAGCGCAAGATGCGTATTCGCTCGAATCGCAGCGCCGCATGGCAGCGGCGCAGCAGGCTGGCTTGTTCAAAGACGAAATCATTTCGGTTGCCACCCAGATGAAAAAGGTGGACAAAGACACCAAGGCCGAATCGCTGGTCAACACCGTGGTAGACCGCGACGAATGCAACCGCCCCGAGACCACGCTCGAAGGCCTGGCCAAGCTGGAGCCGGTGCGCGGCGCAGGCAAATACATCACCGCCGGCAATGCCAGCCAGTTGGCCGACGGTGCCGCTGCCGTGGTGCTGATGGAAGCCAAAGAAGCCGAGCGCCGGGGCCTGTCGCCGTTGGGTGCCTTCAAGGGCTGGGCCGTAGCCGGTTGCGAGCCCGATGAAATGGGCATTGGCCCGGTGTTTGCCATCCCGCGTCTGTTGCAGCGCCATGGCCTCAAAATTGACGACATTGATTTGTGGGAGCTGAACGAAGCCTTTGCCAGCCAGTGCCTTTACAGCCGCGACAAAATGGGCATTGACCCGGCCAAATACAACGTGAACGGCGGCTCCATCGCCATCGGCCACCCCTTCGGCATGACGGGCGCGCGCCTCACCGGCCACGTGCTGATGGAAGGCCGGCGCCGCAAAGCCAAACACGTGGTGGTGTCGATGTGTGTGGGTGGCGGGATGGGGGCGGCGGGGTTGTTAGAGGTGTATTGAGGCTCAAGGCTCGCTTTTCCAGGGTTTTGCCGCCGATTTTGCGACGAGCGGCAAAACCACCAAGCCGGTAGAAAGCGCCGTACCGCACACAATCACGAGGCCGCTGCCCAGCATCCACAGGGTGACGGCTTCACCCAAAAACACCATTCCGAAAAACACCCCGAAGACGGGGATGAGGAAGGTCACCGTCATGGCTTTGGCAGGGCCAATGCGGCCGATCAGGCGAAAGTACATCACGTAGGCCAGGCCGGTGCACACCACGCCTGATATCACCATGGCGGCCCAGGCTGTCAGGCTGGGGTTGCGCTGCGGCCATAACCACAGCATGGGTAAGACCAGCGCGACTGAGGCGCCACTTTGGCTGCCTGCGGCGGTCACCAACGGGGGTACCTGGGTGAGAAACCGTTTGGTAAAACTGGCGGCAATTCCATAACAAACGCAGGCGAACAGGCAGGCCAGCACCGCCAGGCCAGGGTTGACGCCCTGGGTATCGACAGCGGGGGCTGCGCGCGCCGGATTCGTGAGGCCGGTTTTATCCCAGGCCAGCAACACCACACCCACGAAGCCAATCGCCAGCCCGAGGCTGCGGGAGCCGCTGGGGCGGTCCTTCAGCCAAAACCAGGCCACCACCGCGCCAAACAGTGGCACCGTGGCATTCAGAATCGATGACAAACCGGTGGTGATGGCCAGCAATGCCCAGGCAAAACAGACAAACGGTATGGCGCTGTTGAGCAGGCCTACAAAAAAGGTCTTGCGCCAATGCGCGCCCAGCACCGGCAGTTGGCCTTTGAAAGCCAAAATCAGCAGCAAGACCGCCGCCCCAATCACGACACGCAGGCCCGCACTGGTAAAGGTGCCAAACTCCAACACCGCCAATCGGGTGAACATGAACGACGAGCCCCAGGTGGCGGCCAGCATCAAAAAATCAGGCAACCAGGCCGACAGCGCAACGGCGGGCG
>JANOVW010000514.1:0-3363 GCA_031417575.1 Rhodoferax sp.
CTTCGGCCCGTATCGCCTGTTGTGGGGCAGTGATTGGCCCGTGCTGGAATTGAGCGGCGCCCGTTATGCCGACTGGTGGCGAGAATGCCAAGCGTGGGTGAACCCCTGGCCCAGCGCCGAGCAGCTTGCTTTTTGGGGTGACAACGCGCGCGCGGTTTATTCGATAAGCTCTGGGGCAGGTTGAAAACGATTTAGCAGATGAACGTTTTAGACATATTTATTTATTTTTCAGATATTGAATTTCGATAAACATCATTTTGTTGAAAAAATAATTACAAAATTAGCTATCTAATATGTATTGATTTTTGTCTAAATAAGATCATATTTTTTTCAAAATAGATAATTTTTATATATTCTATTACCCATGAATTCCGCCCCAACCAGCACCCTGCCCAACCCGCCGCACGACGACTGCCTGGCTGCGACCACACTGGTGGACAGCGGTCACCCGGCTATTCAGGCTTTTGTCCAGCAACATGTGCCCGCGGGTCCCGGCCAAGGCACCGACCGTGAACGCGCCGTGACGCTCTACTATGCCGTGCGCGATGGCTTCCGTTACGACCCCTACCGCACCGACCTGCGCCCCGAAGGCATCAAGGCCAGCAAAGTGATTGACAACGGCTACGGCTGGTGTGTGCCCAAAGCCGCGCTGCTGGCGGCGGCTTGCCGTGCGGCAGGCATTCCGGCGCGGCTGGGCTACGCCGACGTGCGCAACCACCTCTCCACCGCCAAAATGCGCGAAAGCATGAGCACCGATGTCTTCGCCTGGCACGGCTACACCGACATCTGGCTCGACGGTGCCTGGCGCAAAGCCACCCCCGCCTTCAACATCGAACTGTGCGAACGCTTCGGCCTGCTGCCGCTGGAATTTGATGGCGTAAACGACAGCATTTACCACCCCTTCGACAAATCGGGCCAGCGCCACATGGAATACCTGCGCCAGCGCGGTGCCTACGTCGAAATGCCCCTGGCCCAGATCATGGAAACCTTCCGCGAGATTTACCCGAATTGGGTGAAGGCCGATGCGGATCAGAATGGTTCTGGCGGCAGCACATCGAGCGACATGGCGCAGGGGGATTTTGAGGCGGATGTGGCGCGGGAGGTGGCGGGGGAAATGGCGCGAGACGTGGCGAGAGAAGCGGTGTGAGCGTTGGGCGGGTTTGATCACCCTGATGGTTCCGGGCTTTAAATCCGGGCCGCCAAGGCCGTGACACTCGGCGAATAAACCGCCTTCGCTGGCCAGACCTATGCTGCGTCGCCGGGCCTCACGGTGCGAATTCGCGTCGCCGTTGGCGACACTCCCGCACAGATCGGCCCAGCACCACAGCACAGGTCTGGCTTGGAACGATCAGTTGGATGTATCGAGGTTGGGATTCAGCTTGCGCGGGGTGACGGAGGCGAGGTGCCCGTCCAGGTTAACGTCGGCCCGCGCCAGCATCGCGTCATCCAGATCGGGCAGTTCGTCGTATTCCCCCTTCGTTGCAAGTGGCGGCAATTCCCAACACGCTTGACTGTTAGGGGGCAGTTTCTAGCTTGGCGATTTCCTGATCTGATAGGCTGTGTAAACAACTAAAGCGCTTCTCAACCTACCAGCCATCTCATCCATGTTCAAGCTGCCTGTCTTCGCCCTGGTCATCGCCGTCTTGGCGGCATCCTCTTCGCTTCAGGCCGCGACACCGGTCTACAAATGCGTCATCAAGGGATCGGTGGTGTATCAAAGCAGTGCCTGCCCCACTGGCGAGACACGACCACCCCCGACGGTTGAACAGTTGAACGCAGAACGGAAGAAGCGGCTGGAACAGGCGGGCGATGGCGCTGCCAAAACACCGCCGACGGAAGCAGGCGTTCAACGCCCGCAAAAAGCTGATGCTGATTCCACACCGCTTGTGCCAAGCGGCAAGGAACGCACCCCACTTGCGGTCACACCCAAGGCACCTTCGGCCTTGCCCTTCCGATGCGATGGCCGACGGTATTGCTCGCAGATGAAGTCCTGCGAAGAAGCCAAATACTTCCTGGCCAATTGCCCCGGGGTCAAGATGGACGGTGACCGAGACGGCATCCCCTGTGAAGACCAGTGGTGCCACAACTAGACCTGCCGCTAAAGCCGCAGGCCTAGACACCGCCAATCTGCGGCGCCCGACCCAGCTGACTACCCCAGCGTCTGCCTGAAAAACCCCATCGTCCGCTCCCACGCCAGCCGCGCCGCCGCTGCGTCAAAACGCGGGGTGGTGTCGTTGTTGAAGCCGTGCTGGGTGCCTTCGTAGCTGTGTGCGGTGTAACGCGCACCGGCGGCTTTCAGGGCAGCTTCATAGGTGGGCCAGGCGGCGTTGATGCGTTCGTCAACGCCGGCGAAGTGGATTTGCAGCGGGGCTTTGACTTTGGCTGCGTCGGCTGCTGCCGGGTGGTTGCCGTAGAAAGGCACGGCACCTGCCAAGTCGGGGATGCGGGTGGCCAGGGTGTGGGCAATGCCACCGCCGTAACAAAAACCAACGGCAGCGACTTTGCCGGTGCAGTCGGCGCGTTTTTGCAAAAGCTGGGTGGCGGCTACGAAATCTTCAATCGTTTTTTTCTGATCCAGTTGGGCAAACAAGGTGCGCGCCTTGTCTTCGTCGCCGGGGTATCCGCCCAGGGGCGTGAGCGCATCGGGCGCGAAGGCCATATAGCCATCGACTGCCAGTCGGCGCGCGATGTCTTCGATGTGCGGGTTCAAGCCCCGGTTTTCATGCACCACCAAAATGCCCGGCAGTTTGGTGGTGGCACTGGAGCTGGCCGGGCGGCACAGGTAGCCTTTCATCTTGCCGTAACCGGGCGCATCGAACTCGATCATCTCGGTTTTGATGCGGGCATCATTTTTGGGGATGACCTGTGCAATGGCGAAATCGGGGCTCAACGCCGCGAGCAGGCCCACGGCTGTCAGGCCGCCCACCGCGTATTTCTGCGCCTTGTCGAGAAACCCACGCCGGTCCAGCGTGCCGTGCACGTAGGCATCGAACAGAATCAGGAGTTCTTGGTCAAAATCTTGCGCGGTGAGGCGCCGTGTTGGGGCAGACGTGGAAGGGTTCATGCGAGGGTTCCAGACGGGTGACGGTTGAAGGTGGGTTGGCAAAGTGGCCGCTGAAAAGCATACGTTTTAACGGCGATTCACGCTACTGCAGCGGCCAAAAGACAGCACGGCGACAGGGGCTTTGCCACTGATGCGCTAGGATAAACGCATGCCTACGACATCGCCTGTAACCCCCACCCCCGATTTCTCTGTTTCGCATGCGGTTTTGCAGCGAAGTGTTGACAACCGCCTGCTGCCCGGTGCCAGTGCCATCGTGCTGCAACACGGCCAGGTGGTCGATACGTTTTGCACCGGGCAGG
>JANOVW010000515.1:0-2232 GCA_031417575.1 Rhodoferax sp.
GCCCCAAAGCCAGCCCGGCCAGGGCGCGACGGCCGCTGGGTAGCGATGCGCTTGAATAGGCCCCATTCTGGCTATGGGTTTCGAACGCCCATTCCCAGTCTGCTTGCAAACTCACCGCCAATTGCTTGCGCATGGATTCACGAACCGCGTGAACGTGTTGGGGGTCAACCGTTTGCAGTTGTTCGGCCAGATAGGTTTCAGATGGAAGTGTGAGCACCAGTTCTTTGAACGCCGCGTCCAATTGCGGATGCCGCAAAACCGAACCCAATGCCGCAATGATGTCGTTGCGGATGCAATGGGGGGGTACCGCGCTTGCTTCACCGTTCAGCGCTTCGAGGGCGCAATTCATCAGCAATCGCTGGCTGGCTTCCCAGCGATTGAAGGGGTCGCTGTCATGGGCCAGCAGATGGATCAGCTGCTGATCAGAGTAGTCAAAAGCCAAAATCACCGGCGCCGAGAAACCGCGCAGCAAGGAGGGCACCGGCTCTGATGCGACGTTGATGAAGGTCAGCGTTTCTTGTTCTTGCGTCAACACCAACACCCTTGAGCCGCTACCCGCCGCTGCCTCTTCAGCCAACTGCAAAGGCATGTCCTGGCCCTGCGCATCGATCAAGCCCAAGCCTACCGGAATGACAAAGGGCAATTTTCCGGTTTCTCCAACCTGCAGGGCGCAGTTTTGCGAAAAGGTGAGCGTGTAGGTTTGGGCTTGTGCGTTGTAAACACCCGTTGCCTGCACTTTGGGTGTGCCTGCCTGGCTGTACCAACGCTTGAACTGGTGCAGCATGGCCGCCAGGTCTGAGCCGGGGTTGGCATCTGCAATGGCCTGGGCAAAATCGTCGCAGGTTACAGCCTGCCCGTCGTGGCGCTCGAAATACAACGTCATGCCTTTGGCGAAGCCCGCGCGGCCTACCAGGGTCTGCATCATGCGGACGACTTCGGCCCCTTTTTCGTAAATGGTAACAGTGTAAAAATTGTTGATTTCGATGTAGCTGTCGGGCCGCACCGGGTGTGCCATGGGGCCTGCATCTTCCGGGAACTGGGCGGTGCGCAAAACCCGAACGTCTTCGATCCGCTTGACAGCTTTGGCCGAGGGTTCGGCGCACAGGTCTTGTGAAAACTCCTGGTCCCGAAAGACGGTCAAACCTTCTTTCAGACTCAATTGAAACCAGTCGCGGCAGGTGACACGATTGCCTGTCCAGTTATGGAAATATTCATGCCCCACCACGCTTTCGATATTGGCAAAGTCTGCGTCGGTGGCAGTGGCCTGGCTGGCCAGCACATATTTGGTGTTGAAGATGTTGAGACCTTTGTTTTCCATGGCCCCCATGTTGAAATCACTGGTGGCGACGATCATGAAGCGGTCCAGATCCAGGCTCAGGCCAAAACGCGCTTCATCCCAAGCCACGGAAGCCATCAGCGAGTTCATCGCGTGTTCGGTTTTGTCCAGATCGCCCGAGCGCACATACACCTGCAGCAGGTGGTCTTTGCCCGCACGTGAGGTGATACGCTGCTCGCGGCACACCAGGGTTCCGGCAACCAAGGCAAACAGGTAAGACGGCTTTTTATGGGGGTCGACCCATTTGGCGAAATGGCGGCCCTCGTTGCCTGCGCCTTCCAGGTTGCCCTGTTCGACCAGGTTGCCGTTTGAAAGCAGTACCGGATAACGGGCTTTGTCGGCTCGAAGCGTAACTGTGAAGCTGGCCATGACGTCGGGCCGGTCCAGAAAGTAGGTGATGCGCCTGAAGCCCTCGGCCTCACACTGCGTAAAGAAGGCATCGTTGCTGAGGTACAGACCGCTGAGTTTGGTGTTTTTCCCGGGGTTGCACGTCGTAAAAATTTCCAGGTCAAACGATTCGAGACCCTCCGGCAGGTTTTCCAGTAGCAACTGGTTCCCGTCAATCTTGAAGGAGGTACCCAAACCATTCACCAGCACCCGCGCCAGGTTGAGCTCTTCGCCATCGAGTCGCAAGGCCTGGGCTTCTGCCGCCGGGTTGCGCCGTATTTTCATCCGGTTCAAAACGCGGGTTTTGGCCGCGTCCAGGTCGAACGTCAAATCAACCGAATCGATCAAAAATGCCGGTACGGCATAGGCCTCCCGCCGCACCACGCGGGGCCCATCTTGTCCATCACGAAGTAACAACATTCAATTTCTCCAAAAAATGGGTGGTTAGCAGTTCGTTGAAATCAGGTACCACCCGCAAGACGTGGGTACCCGCAAGCACTGTGCCCGCA
>JANOVW010000516.1:0-2388 GCA_031417575.1 Rhodoferax sp.
TGTTGCCATCCAGATCCCGCGCCCGCAGCCCGGTGACCAACGAATCTTCCATCGCTTTTCTGAACGCCAGCGCCTGCGCCAACTCGCGCTCCGCCTTATGGCGCCGGCGCATATCCTTGCCCAAAAGCGCCACCACCGAAACCAGCGCAATCGACATGACCAAAACCAACACGGTCATCAGGTTGGGGAACAGATCGGGTGCTGCCCGCCAGCTGGTCATGCGCAGCAGCAGGGTGTTGCCGGGCAGATCGAGCACTTGTTGGGTTACGAAGGTGCGACTCGCCCGCGCGCCCCCTGCGCGCAATGCCAGGCGGGTTCCGTCTGCCTCGGTAAATGAAACCTCACGGTTGCCGGTCACGCTATGCAGCAGCATTTCCTGCAATATTTGTTCAAGCGAATAGGTCGCTACCAAATACCCGGCAAGTCGACCCGCTTCAAGTACCGGAACACACAAATCCATGACTTCCATGCCTATCCCGTCGTCAATGGACACGAAATAGCTTCTCGAATACAGCGGACTGGTCCCCTTGCGGGCGCCCGCACAGGCAAACTCCAGACCCGCCAACGAGTTCTCCCGGCCAAACCGCAAAAAAACCGGGCTACGATAGGGCGAATCGAGCTGGCTGACGATTTTCAAATCGCGATGGCGCCACTCCAGCCGAATCAATTCGCGGCGGTCCAGCAAGACCCGGTTGGCGGCGGCCAACCATTTGGGGTCAGATACATCGCCCCCGGGCAGCGCCTGAAAAGTCTGCACATTGCGATTCAGGGCAATTCGGATTTCACTCACGGCCTCCAGTGCATCAGCTTCCAGCCGGTCTTGTAGCTGACTGGCTTCATAACGCGCGGCCAGCCACACCAACATGACCAACAACAGCCCAACCAGCACCATCAGGGCGGCCCACAACCCACGGCGACGCAACGGCAACTGTGCCAGACTGCCTTTGGGTTGAGTCGTCGGTGGTATTTCCGTCTTCACAACACGCGGTGATCCAGCGCTGGCAAACGACTCATGCATTCCTTTCGCGCTTCCCGTTGAAAATCAGCACAAATGACACCGGCTCCCTCGGCCAACGTGGCCAGCGCTTCGCCCCATGGCCCCAACAGCAGAGAATGACCCCAGGTTCGACGGCCGTTTTCATGCGCACCGCCTTGCGCGGGGGCAATCACAAACGCCTGATTTTCGATGGCCCTGGCACGCAACAAAACGTCCCAATGGGCTTGGCCGGTAATGAACGTGAAGGCACTGGGAACCAGCAAAATATCTGCACCGGCCGCGGCATAACCCCGGTACAACTCCGGGAAACGCAGGTCGTAACAGACGCTCATGCCTACCCGCCACGGGTGGCCGTCCCGCGACGTCATGTCAAACATCGAGGGTTGGCTGCCGGCATCCAGCACCCGGGCCTCGTCGTACCGTTCTTTGCCATTGTCAAACCGGAACAAATGAATCTTGTCGTATCGGGCTACGCAGGTGCCCTCTGGCGAAAAAACCAGGGAGGTGTTCATCACGCGGCCGCCCGAGGGCTCACCTGAAGCACGGGATATGGGCAGGGTGCCACCAACGATCCACAACCCAAGCTGGCGTGCCTGGTCCGCCAAAAACCGCTGAATCGCGCCGTCGCCAAAAGGCTCCTGAATGGCAAGCTTGTCGGTATCCCGAAAACCCAACAGGCAAAAGTACTCTGGCAATACAGCAAGCTCGGCACCGGCTTGGGCGGCCTGCGCCAAAAGTTGCGCGGCGCTGGCCAGGTTGGTTGCCAGATTGGCAGCAGACACCATCTGGATGGCAGCAACTTTCATGGCTTTGTCTCCTGCGGGTTGGTGTTGGGGGGTCCATCTTCTGACCGGCGCTGGACGCGGGTGATACGCGGGTCAACCCAACTGCCATCAATGTGAAATTCCTGGGTCGCTGTTTCAATCAATGGCCGCCTCAAAATGAGCTGAGCCAAAAATGATCCCAATCCTATGACCGGGTTGATGATGGTAGCCACCAGCGAGGCGGTGCCGGCGTTGATTTCCGGCACCACCACAACCCGCAGGTCCTGCGTTTCACGCAGCAAGTCCGCTTTGCCTTCCATCAGTACCGCCGCATTCACGCCTTTCATTTGCAGGTTGTTGGTGAACGCCACGCCTTGGTCAATCTTGACATCACCGCGCACAAAATCAAATGAAAACCCCTCGCTGAAGACATCCCGGAAATCCAGCGCCAAGCGGCGCGGCAAGGATTGCAGGCTCAGTACACCCAACAACTTGGCCAACCCAGGGTCGGCCTTCAGGAATTGGCCACTTTCGATATTGACGGTAAACGCGCCCCCCATGCTGGGGAAATCAGGGGTAATTGGCGAACCCAGCCAGGCTACCTGGCCTTCGAGTTTGCCCTTGCCG
>JANOVW010000517.1:0-11636 GCA_031417575.1 Rhodoferax sp.
CAATAAACTCCAGCACAGTGGCCAGGGTGTCGCGCGGCCAAGGCCAACGGCCAAACTCCTTGCCCATGGCTGCCAGCGCGGCTTCATCAATGTCAACCACCACAATACGCGGGTCGGGCGGCGCAGCATGGAAGCGAGCCCGCACCATCGAGTCGTAACTGGAGTTGGCAATACCGGCGGTGAACTTGAACACCATCACATCCAGCACCACCCAAACCGAAAACAGCACAACCAGCGACCAGGTGAACCGGCGGGCGGGCAAAGCACCGATGCGGCTGGCCAAGAAAGCCCAGCCTTGCTTGATGCGCAGGCTGGTTTTCAATCCAGGTTGACGATTCGCACCCGGCGGTTTTCAGCGCCCATCGGGTCAGCGGGGTTGGCCAGCTCGGAGTACCCCTTGCCACTGGCAATCAAGCGGGTTTCACTAACGCCCTGGATGCGTAACAAATCCCGCACCGCAAATGCCCGTTGTTCGCTGAGCTTGCGGTTGAAATCGACGCCGCCCTTTGCGTCCGTATGGCCTTCCACCGCAAATTTTGACTTGACCAGGTCGGGCGATTGCAAGGCTTGGGACAAATTGGCCAACGCTTGCTGGCTTTCGGGCTTGACCCGCGCAGAATTGAAATCAAACTGGATCAAGAGCGACAACGACGGACGCGCTTGTACGGGCTCGGGCTCGCTGTTTGCCTTGCCGGGTACCGCTTCGACCGTCAGATTGCGCAAGCCCCGCGTCTTGGGCACCTTGAGCTGTTCAATCATTTGGTCTGCAGTGGGGGTGTTTTGCGCCTGCGCCAAGGGTATCGCGGCGGCGGCCAAGTACAGCAGCACTGTCAGGCAGTGTTTCAGGTTAAACATGTCCATCTCCTGCTTTCAATGTCGAAGAGGGATTGGCGATACAAACGACCACCCTCATTTTCTTTTCACAAACACCACTTTATCGACAACCGAGTCACCCCGGTCATCGGTTTTCAGCAAAATCTCGGCGTCAAATGCCCGTGCGGCTTTGAACTGGGCATTCACCGCCATGTCTTTGGCAATGCTGGAGGCCGACCACAACGTGCTGATGGCGCTGATCAACAGCAGCGGGCTCTTGGATGTAACGCTCGATTTGGGAGGAACCACTTTCACGGTGCCCCCCCGTTCTCAACCGATGCCATCCAGCGCTGCAAACGCTCGGGCAGGGCGTTGGGCGACACACGGTCGTAAAAAGCCACGTCAACCCTGGGCAAGGGTGCGCTCAGGGCGCTGCCCAACTCACGGTCAAATCCCTGCAAATCGACAAACTGCATGTCGGCCTTGGGCGGGTTTGCGCTTTGGGCGGCCAAAGGGGTTGACGAACAGCCCACTGACGCAACCAAAACCAGGATGATGGCCATTGCCGACAGCGCCATCGAACGTGAAAAAGGTGAACGGTTCATGTCGTTTTAGAGTTGTTTCCGGCCACTTTGGCTCAGTTGGATGGGTGATGCACAAAAAAATAAGGCAACGTTAGTCTACTGCCTGTTAACAATTTGCTACAAGCCGCTGGCCAGCTTCAGCACCGCACGGCGTTCACCGACGTACAAACCCCGCACGTTGATGATCTGGCGGGCACGCCAAACTTCCAGTTCTCGGCGCTGCGCATCGTCCAGCCAGCCCAGTTGGTCCAGCACCTCTACCGTAGCAGCGTAAAGCGCTGGTTTATTGGCATCGATGATTTTGATGGCGAACCCTTCACTACGGGCTTTGCTAGCCACAACTTGTACGCCGTCAGCACCCACTTTGGTGACCCAATCACCCCGGCCAGCGGTCATGAAGGCCAGATCACTGCGGCCGGTGCCCGAAACCAGGTCCGGGTGTTGCGTCATGGCGCTGGAAAGCGCCTCAAAACTGGCGCCGAACTCGGTGTCTTGGGCTCCGCTGGCAAGCCGCGCATACGCGAAAGCCAGGCGCGCTAAAGGCATGGCGTAGTTCGGGGCAGAACAACCATCAATGCCCATTTTCAACTCGGCCTCATTCACACCGGCAACCCGGGCCAGGTCTCGGCGAATGGCTTGCTGCAAGGGGTGATTGGGCTCAATATAGTCTGCGAGGCTTAGCCCATGTTGCACACAATAGGCGACAAAACCGGCATGTTTTCCGCTGCAGTTGTTGTGGCGCTCGTCGAACGACAAACCCGCAGGCGGTGCTTTGTCGTGGTAACTGAAGATTCCCGGCACGTGACAACCACACTTGAGCACACGATAGGTTTGCCCGGCTTTTTCCAGCAGTTCGGTTACCCCGGCAACGTGTTTGTCTTCGCCGCTGTGGCTGGCGCACAGCAAGGCAATATGTTCGCTCGTCAGCCCGAATTGTTTTGCGCCCCCTGCCTCCATGAAAGGCAATGCCTGCAGTGCCTTGAGGGTGGAACGGGTGAAGCTAAGCCAATGCGGATCACCCATTTGCGCCACTAGTTGCCCTTGGGTGTTGACCACCGCAACAGAGCCTAAATGCTGGCATTCAAGGGTTTCGCCGCGATGCAGTTCAATCAAGGGAACATGTTTCATGCGCATATTTTGCGGCATTTGACCGGTTGGCGACATCCATCAGGCGGCGGTACCGCAAAATGGAGCCATGACTGACCACACCATTCGCTCCCCTTTGCAAGCCACTGTTGTTCAGTGGCTGATTGAACCCCAAAGCCTTTTCCAAGCCGGTGACGTGGTGGCGATTCTGGAAGCCATGAAGATGGAGCACGAAGTTCGGGCAACCTCGGCAGGGCGGGTCGTTGCCTTGCATTTCGCGCCGGGCGATCTGGTAAATGAAGGTGATTTGCTATTATTATCAGAGCTTACTATTGATTCAAAAAAAGAACAATCTCGCGTTTTTAATGAAACAATTTTCCCATCGGCTCCAGCGGGCCTTTTGACAGCCTTTTCTGGTCACCTGCCCCGCCCCGACCTGCGGCGGGTCATCGACCGTCACGCCTTGACGCTCGATGCGCACCGGCCGCAGGCCGTGGCCAAACGTCACGCCATGGGCATGCGAACCGCGCGCGAAAACATTGCCGATCTGTGTGATGAAACCACGCACCCCGGCAACTTTATCGAATACGGTTCTTTGGCATTTGCCGCCCAAACCCGGCGCCGCACGGTTGACGATCTGATTGTCAATACGCCGGCAGATGGCATGGTGACGGGTATTGGCTGCATTAATGCTGAAAAGTTTGGCGAAGAGAAGTCGCGATGCGTGGTGATGGCCTACGACTTCACGGTGTTGGCCGGAACCCAGGGTATGCGCAACCACCAAAAAACCGATCGATTGCTGGAACTGGCATTGCATCAAAAACTGCCCGTGGTGCTGTTCGCCGAAGGTGGTGGTGGCCGACCCGGCGATGTCGATTCACCCAAAGTGGCGGGCCTCAATGTCACGACCTTTGCCAGCTTCGCCAAGCTCAATGGATCGGTTCCCGTCGTCGGGATTGTGGCCGGGCGTTGTTTTGCCGGAAACGCCGCCCTGCTGGGCTGCGCTGACGTGATCATTGCCACCCGCGACAGCAATATTGGCATGGGTGGCCCGGCCATGGTGGAAGGCGGCGGCTTGGGCATGTTCAAACCGGAACAAATCGGCCCCAGTGCCCAGCAATCGGCCAACGGCGTGATCGACATACTGGTCGAAGACGAAGCCCAAGCCGTTCGCGCAGCGAAGCACTATGTCTCTTTTTTTCAAGGCGAAATACAGGCCTGTGACAGCGCAGATGGCCTGGTCTTGCGCCAGTTGGTGCCTGAAAACCGCCTGCGTGTATATGACACCCTGGCCGCCATGCGTGGCGTGGTTGACCTTGGCAGCCTGCTTGAATTGCGCGCCGGATTTGGCATTGGCATGCATACGGCATTGGGCCGGATCCAAGGTAGGGCGGTTGGGCTGATGGCCAATAATCCGCTGCATCTGGGCGGCGCAATCGACGCCGATGCAGCTGACAAAGCCGCCCGTTTCATGCAGCTATGCAATGCCCATGGTCTGCCGATTGTCAGTTTTGTGGACACGCCAGGCTTCATGGTTGGCCCCGAAATTGAAGCGCTTGCCCAGGTTCGCCACGTCAGCCGCATGTTTATTGCAGCGGCGCATCTGCGCGTGCCGTTGCTCGCCGTGGTGCTGCGCAAAGGTTACGGTTTGGGTGCCATGGCCATGACGGCAGGCGGATTCGCGGCATCGGTATTCACCATCGCCTGGCCTACCGGTGAATTTGGCGGCATGGGACTTGAAGGTGCTGTCAAACTGGGTTACCGCAAGGAATTGGAAGCCCTGCCTGAGGGCCCCGAGCGAAACGCCTTGTTCGAGGAACTGGTTGCTGAACAATATGAGAAGGGGGGCGCCCTCAACGCCGCTGCTCATTTGGAGATTGATGCCGTGATTGACCCGGCGGCCACCCGCAGCTGGTTGGCAAAGGGCCTCGCATCCTCTAAAATCAAACCGCCCGGCGGCGCGCTCCTGATCGACGCGTGGTAAAAACGGGGTAGCCTATCAGCCTTGGCCGGAGCTCCGATGATCGTCAAACATTTCACCAAAATTCTTTATGTCAGCGGCATTGTCACGATGTTGCCGATCTTGTTTTTCTTTATCCCGTGGCCGATGTTCACCTTGAGCGGCATGGTGATGAATGCCGATTCGGGCATCGTTTTTGCCAAGCATTGGGGCCTGATGGCCGCCTGTTTCGGCGGATTGCTGGTGTATGCCGCTGGCCACCCCGAGATTCGCCGCCCTATCGTCATTGCCGCGGCCATTGAAAAAATGGGCCTTTGCGTGATCATCGCGGTTGGCTGGACGGACCCTGGTTTCGCCGCCTTTCACCTGACCTTGTTTGTGGACGGCCTGTTTGTGCTGCTCTATGGCTTGTATTTGCTGGCTGGGGGCGAGCCCGACCCGAATCGCCTGAGCGCCCGTTAAAACGCGGTTTCTGAGACCTTACCCACCACCCGGTGGGCTTTTGGGCGCAGAATCTGCCCTCCCGAACGTTTGTTGCTTTTTCCTGTTCTTGATTGGAGCCCACCATGCCCGGCTTATTGCCCCATGTCGATCCCGACGGCCTGCTAGAGTTTTCAGTGGTTTACACAGACCGCGCGCTGAACCATATGTCCAAAAGCTTCCAGAGTGTCATGAAAGACATCTCTGGCATGCTCAAAGAGGTCTACCACGCCAAATCGGCAGCTTTGGTGCCCGGTAGTGGTACGTTTGGTATGGAGTCTGTCGCGCGTCAGTTCGCCACAGGCAAGAATGTGTTGGTTATCCGCAATGGCTGGTTTAGCTACCGCTGGAGCCAAATTCTGGACATGGGACAGATTGCCAAAGAAACCACGGTGCTCAAGGCGCGCAAAGTGGCGCCGGGCAAACAATCCCCTTGGATTCCCGCACCGATTGCCGAGGTGGTTGCAGCTATCCGCGAGAAAAAGCCGGCGGTTGTTTTTGCACCCCATGTCGAAACCGCTGCCGGCATGATCTTGCCGGATGATTACCTGAAAGCCGTGGCGGATGCGGTGCATGAAGTGGGCGGCCTGTTTGTGCTCGATTGCATTGCGTCGGGTGCGATGTGGGTCAATATGCAAGCCACCGGTGTCGACGTTTTGATTTCTGCGCCGCAAAAAGGCTGGAGCAGTTCACCCTGCTGCGCGATGGTGGTAATGAGTGAGCGTGCCCGTATTGCGATTGACAGTACCACCAGCACCAGCTTCGCCTGCGATCTGAAAAAATGGATGCAAATCATGGAAGCCTACGAAGGCGGTGGCCATGCTTACCACGCCACCATGCCCACCGACGCGCTCACACGCCTGTGCGCCGTGATGAAAGAAACCCGGGCCTACGGGTTCGACAAAGTTCGCCTGGAGCAAATTGCCTTGGGTGCTGGGGTTCGAAAGTTATTTGAAAACCGCGGCATCCCCAGTGTGGCCGCGGAAGGTTTCAAGGCGCCCGGCGTGGTCGTTAGTTACACGACAGATCCCGAAATCCAGTCCAGCAAGAAGTTTCTCGCCGAAGGCCTGCAAACGGCGGCGGGCGTACCCTTGCAATGTGATGAAGGCGCTGATTTTGCGACCTTCCGCATTGGCTTGTTCGGACTTGAAAAATGGCATAACGTGCAACGCACCGTCGATCAGTTGGCAGCGGCCCTGGACAAGCTTGGCATCGCCAAAGCCGAGAAACAGGCCGCGCCTGAACTGGTGGGTGCCAAGTAGGGATATAGGTCGGATGCGTCGAAGCTGATTAGCCCCAAAGTCTCACGGCCAAGGGAATCAGCAACGAAGCCATCACCACCTGCAGCCCCAAGGCCAGCGCCGCCCAGGCGCCTGCGTCTGGGTTCACTTGCAGCGCCCGCGCCGCGCCAATGCCATGGGCCGCTGTTCCCAAAGCAAATCCACGCGCCATCCAGCCCACCTTGTCCGTGCCAATTCCCAAGGCATCAAACAGGTATTTGCCAGACAAAGCGCCGACCATACCGGTGATGACCGCAAACACGGCGGCCAGTGCCGGAATGCCGCCAATTTTTTCGGCAACCCCCATGGCTACCGGCGCTGTGATGGATTTGGGTGCCAGCGACAGAATGACATCGGTAGGCAAACCCAGGCTCCATGCCAAACCGACAGCACTGGCTGTCGCCGCAAAACCGCCGGCTAAAGCCGCCAGCAGAAATCCAGCCCAGCGAACCCGCAATGCCATTCGCCGTCGCCACAGTGGAACCGCCATGGCCACCACCGCTGGCCCCAACAGGAAGTGAATGAATTGCGCACCTGAGAAATAAGCAGGATAGGGCGTGTTCGTAAGGGTCAGTGCCGCAGCCAGCGTGATGACTGACCATAAAACCGGATTGGCCCACGGTGCCTGCCCGATCCGTGCGTAAAAAGACTGTGCCACAACATAGACCACCAACGTTGCTGTTAGCCCAAACAGAGGTGTCGAGGCAAGATAGACCCACAACTGGACAAAATCAGTCATGGGTTTGCGCGCCACTGTTGTCGTCATCGGCCAGGTCAGCCTTGCTACGCATCAGCGCCTGGAAAACCAGCGCTGAAACGCCCAGCCCAACCCACGTCGACACCACAATAACCAGGGCAAGCCGAAAACCATATTGACCCAACAAACCTACATGCGTCATGACGCCCACGCCGACCGGAACAAACAGCAGCGAAAGGTGCGCCAATAGAAAATCAGCAACAGCACTCACGCTGTCGCGCACCACACTTGCCCTCAACGCCAACACCAGCAGCACCAGGCCAATCACCGGGCCCGGAAACGGTAAACCCAGGTAACGCGACAGCAGCTCGCCGACAGACTGCATCACCAGCAGCCAGGCCAAACCCTGCAAGGCTTTCATGATGCGTAAAGGCCAGAAACGCGCCGCCGCTGGCTAAAAACGTTCCAGATCGGGGTGTTTGATCTGCCCACCGCGCACCAGCATCTTGCCGTATTCAGCGCAGCGGTTCAGCGTCGGAATTACCTTGCCCGGGTTTAGCAAGCCCTGCGTGTCAAAAGCACGTTTAATGCCGAACATCTGCTCGTTCTCGGCACCCGTGAACTGCACACACATGCTGTTGAGTTTTTCGATTCCTACGCCGTGTTCGCCCGTTACCGTGCCACCCATTTCCACGCTGGTTTCCAAAATATCGGCACCAAACAGCTCGGCGCGGTGCAATTGGTCGGCATCGTTGGCGTCAAACAAGATCAACGGGTGCAAATTGCCATCGCCCGCGTGAAACACGTTGGCGCAGCGCAACTGGTATTTCTTTTCCATCTCGGCAATCGCCAACAAAATATCGGCCAGGCGCTTGCGTGGAATGGTGCTGTCCATGCACATGTAATCGGGGCTGATTCTGCCGCTGGCCGGGAAGGCGTTTTTGCGACCGCTCCAGAATTTCAAACGCTCGGCCTCGTTACGGCTTACAGCGATCGCCGTGGCACCGCTGTTTCGCAACACGTCGCTCATGCGGCCAATCTCTTCCTCAACCTCCTCGGGTGTGCCATCACTCTCGCACAACAGGATGGCGGCGGCAGTCAGGTCGTAACCAGCATGCACAAAACCCTCTACCGCAGCCGTCATGGGCTTGTCCATCATCTCCAGCCCCGCCGGAATGATGCCCACCGCAATCACGGCGGCAACCGCATCGCCCGCCTTGCGGATGTCGTCAAAACTGGCCATGATGCAACGCGCCAACTGGGGTTTGGGCACCAGTTTGACGGTGACTTCGGTGGTAATGGCCAACATGCCCTCGGAACCAATCACCACGGACAACAAATCCAGCCCTTGGGCATCCAGGGCATCGGAGCCAAACTCAATGGACTCACCCGCCATGGTGAATCCCTTGACTTTCACCACGTTGTGCAGCGTCATGCCATATTTGAGGCAATGCACACCACCTGAGTTTTCGGCCACGTTGCCGCCGATGGTGCACGCGATCTGGCTGCTTGGATCTGGCGCGTAATACAAACCCAAAGGTGCCGCCGCTTCACTGATGGCCAAATTACGAACCCCGCATTGCACGACCGCTGTCCGGCTGTACGCGTCCAGCTTCAGTACCTTGTTGAATTTTGCCAATGACAAGGTAACACCCAGCTTGTGCGGCATGGCCCCACCTGACAAACCGGTACCCGCACCACGCGCAACAACCGGCACGCCCAAATGGCTACACGCTTTGAGCACAGCCTGAATTTGCGCATCCGTCTCGGGCAAGGCAACCATCAAAGGTCGTTGCCGGTAAGCTGTCAGGCCGTCACATTCATAGGGGGTTGTGTCTTCTTGTTGCCACAACACGGCATGGGCAGGCAACTGCGTACCCAGAGCCTGTCGCAGTTGGTCGATCAGGGCAGATTTCTGAAGCTGCTCTTGCAGCTGGGGGGGCAATGGTGCATTCATGCTGCTTAATATACGCCACTACAATTTCCATCGTTTTCAGGCCTCGCGTTGGCCTTATTCGTTGGTCATCACAAAAGGTATCGCCTTGTCTGAGCAGTTCACCGTTTTCTTGCAATACCTGTTGCCCAAGCAGGCCTTGACGGCGTTTGCCGGGTGGGTCGCTTCTCGTTCCGGCGGGGCCATCACCACCGGCATCATTCGCTGGTTTGTCGGCAAATACCAGGTCAACATGGACGAAGCCGCCAACCCGGATATTGCCGGCTACCGCACATTCAACGATTTCTTCACGCGGGCTTTGAAACCTGACGCACGGCCAATGGAGAAGGCCGGTTGGATTTGCCCGGTGGATGGCGCCATCAGCCAGTTTGGCCGAATTGAGGAGAACCAGATTTTTCAGGCCAAGGGCCACGCCTATTCGTCCGAGGCCTTGTTGGCTTGCGGGGCAGCGGATGCAGAGCCGTATCTGAACGGCCACTTCGCCTGCCTGTACCTGAGCCCACGCGACTATCACCGCATCCACATGCCCTGCGGTGGGCGCTTGGTGAGCATGACCTATGTTCCGGGCGACTTGTTTTCGGTGAATCCGGCCACAGCGCGTGGCATACCAGGACTGTTTGCGCGCAATGAGCGAGTGGTATGCCTGTTTGAAAACGAGCGTGGCCCCTTTGCCCTGGTTTTGGTGGGTGCCACTATCGTCGGCAGTATGGCCACGGCGTGGCATGGCCGCGTGAATCCGCCGCGTTTGGCGGAGGTAACCACCTGGCGCTATGCCCCCGGTGAAGTGGTTTTGGAGCAAGGCGCTGAAATGGGTCGGTTTTTGCTGGGGTCGACCGTGGTCATGCTGTTCCCGGCATCCGCTACTGCCCCACTGGTGTTCAACCCGGCCTGGCAAGCCGGCCGACCGATCCGGTTGGGCGAGGCGATGGCTGATGTGCCACACTGAGCCCTTGCTCAAGAAGAATGACGGCTTTTTACCGAGGAAAAATCATGACCTATGACCATTTGCTGCTCACGACCGAAGACAGTATCACCACCATCACCCTGAATCGGCCCGACAAGCGCAATGCCTTGGCGCTGCCAGTTATTGGCGAGTTGCACCGTGCCTTTTTAGAGGTCGGCAACACCGATGCGCGGGGTGTGATTTTGGCAGCCAATGGGCCTGTGTTCTGTGCCGGGCACCTGTTTGGCGACATGGTGGCGGTTTCGCTGGAACAGGCGCGCTCGTTGTTCGACACCTGCCGTGCCATGATGGATGCCATGCAGGCCATGCCGCAACCCGTCATCGCCAAAGTGCATGCGCTGGCAACAGCAGGTGGTTGCCAGCTGGTGGCCAGCTGCGATTTAGCGGTTGCGTCAGACCGGGCATCGTTTGCCATACCTGGCGGCAAGGCCGGTCAGTTCTGCCACACGCCGCTGGTAGCCGTGGCCCGTAACATGGGTCGCAAACGGGCGTTGGAGATGGCCATGACAGGTGACCCCATCAGCGCCCAAACCGCAGAAGCCTGGGGCCTGATCAACCGTTGTGTCGCCCATGATGACCTCGACGCTGCCACACTGGATTTGATTCACCGGGCGTCACGCGGTGGCATGTTGTCCAAAGCCATGGGCAAAGCGGCCTTTTATCGTCAGATAGACATGGCACAGAGCCAGTCGTATGACTTCGCCTCTGCCGTGATGGCTGAAGCCACCATCACACCGGACGCGCAAGAGGGATTCGCGTCATTTCTGGAAAAACGCCACCCCACGTTCACGCAGAAACCCGTACGCACGCCTGCCTGAAACCATCAGGTCCGTCAGGTTCGGGCACCCTTGGTGTCAATTTTCACCCGATTGCGACCGCCCACCTTGGCGCGCTCCATTTGGGCATTGGCACGGGCCAGAACGGCTTCTTCAGACGAATCAGCGGAATCGCTGAAAACAACACCGAGCGACGCGCTGACCTTGACCCGTTGATCGGCGAACAGCTGGTTCATATCGGCCACCTGCCCACGCATGCGTTCTGCAATCACCCGGGCTTGAATCGTTGTGGCGTTCGGCAGGAGACCAATCATCTTGCCACCGCCCGCACGGCCCAGCACATCACCCGGGCCGAGCAACTCACGCAACGATTTGGCAATTTCTGTCAATAAGGCATCGCCCATGGGATACCCGTGAACCACATTCACACTGTGCAGGTTGTCGATGTCCAGGGCGATCATCACAAAGGGTTGGCGCGTTTGGGTGAAACGCGCCCAGGCTCGGCCAATTTCGTCGGTGATGGCTTTGCGGTTCAGCAAGCCCGTCAATTCATCGGTAAAGGCGCGGGTCCGCAAGCTCATCACCACAGTTGAAATGGTCAGGTAGGCGAACCCGAGGTTCACCAGTGAGGCGCCCACCAACACGGCAAAAGGCAAAGCAACGGTCATACGATCCGTCGCGTCGAACTCAATCGACTCCTGCGTCACGATGCCAGCCAGCGCCCGCATCAACAACACGGCCGCGATCGCCAGGCTGACATACCCGATGCTTTTGACTGGGCCACGCAAATGCGGTTCGGGTTTGACATTCAGCACTTTCAGGCCGGTCCGGCCCAACAACCAGGCTATGGCCAGAATCAGCGCCAACACACGCCAGTTGGCGGTGGACGTACTGAAGCCAAAACCCAAAATCCCCAAACCGGCCAACACCATGACGACCCAAATTTCGACCTGGGAAATCTGGAATTTCAGTAACTGGGAGCCGCCCTGGATGATCGCCACAATCGCCCAAAGCGCCAGGAAGTTTGACAGGCTATGGCCCG